>NZ_JBYSZW010000032.1:1872-86734 GCF_058787575.1 Cupriavidus sp. FW305-3-2-15-C-LB2 | reverse complement strand
ATCCCCCAACTCAGGCCACCCCTGCCCGCCGCCGGACCCGGGCAATTGTTGCACCATGTATTCATGCAACCGCGACAGTTCCAGCGCAATGCCATCCGGAAACCCCTGCCGCCCACCCCGCTTGTCTATCAGCAGCTCAACCAGGAAAGCACGCAGAGCCGCCGGGTTGGCAGAAAGCGCAGCCAGGTGGTTGCCGATGCGCGCATAGCGGCGGCACAGCTCAACGGGGCGCGCCTCGGCCGGCAGCGATGCCAGCCACCGCATGGCGACGTCTGACAGCAACGTATCTTTCGGCGACGGCGGGCGCCGCACGCCGCTCCAGTCAGGCTCGGTTTGCACTGGCGGCGCGCCGTCCAGTACCTTCTTTGCTTCCTCAACGGTGACGAATTCAAAAGAGAGGGGTTCCATACCGGCTCCGGGATCAGGCCAACGCGCACTGCGCATTAACGCGCATTCTAGCGATTACGGCGCTTCGCGGGCTAGTTTGATAGCCATGTCTTCAATGAACCGAATGCCTCAGCCTTCGTGCGCTTGCTTCACCACCTGGGCTACACCGGGCGCGCCACATTTTCGCCGGGTTTTAAGAAAGATTCAGGGGTGATATAAGAAAACAGAAACGCCGCCCCCCTTGCCAGGGGGCGGCGTTTGCGGCTAACACACCGGCCGCTTCAGGCCACCTGTTCGCGCCGCAGCGGCAACCGCCTCACCCGCAGGTTCCGTCGGCCACGCACACGCCGCGCACCACCATCTCGCCCATGAAGTCCATGGAAGCCTGGTCGGCAATCGCGTCGCGCAGCGCATCCAGCGCGGCGTCATGGGGATCGCTGGCATTGCCTGCCTCCAGCGGCGTGTCATGCCAGCGCCGGGGTAAGGCAGCGGGGTCGATATCGACGCCGGCACCTGCCGCCAGCGCAGCCAGCACCGCGGCCTCCGCTTCGGCCATGGCGTCGGCGGACAGGTCCCTGGCGCGCCCCTGCCCGAAACTGTCGAACGCCTGATCCGGCGGCCCGCTCAGCAGCTTCCACAAGGCCAGCTCGGTCAGCGGCGAGCAGTTCACGGTGCGCGCGCCCAGCACCAGGCCATGCAGCCGCAGGCGGTTCGGCTCGCCCTGCGCGAGCCCGCCCTCGCAGCGCACCATCAGCGCGCCGCCCGGCACTGCGGCCAGGCGGAATGCGCCCTTTGCATCGGTGGTTGTGTTGTGCACTTGTCCTTGCGCATCGCGCAACTGCACGGTGGCGCCTGCCAGCGCGGCGCCGACGGCAGCCGTGCCGCTCACTTCCGGCGCATGGTCATCCCCGCATGCTGCGACCGCCGCGACCCCGCATGCGAGCACGAGGTGGCGCCAGGATCTAAGGTCCTTGCCCATGGTTGCTCCGCCTAAGGTGCCAGGGTGGCCAGCTCGCGGCGCGAGCGGTTGAACAGGCCGCGCGCCAGCGGCGTCGGGCGGAAGTCGACGTCAAGCGCCGAGATCGTGATGAACTTGGCCAGGAAGGCCGGCGTCTCCGCGATCCGCGCCAGCGCTGCCGCTTCGGTCTCCGGCGCGCCCACGTCGATCGATACCGTGTTGTCGGCATTGCGCTTGTAGGCGGTGGTAAAGGAATCCACCGTGCCAGGCGTGGTCAGGCGCACGCCGGCAGGAGTCCCGCCGGCAGCGATCGGGTAGTTGATGCTCAGCGGGTGGGCCACCGGCAGCAATGGCTGGCCGGCTGCGCGCGTGGCTTCCAGGCTGGCAATCACGCGGGCCAGGAAGGCCCCGGCCCTGGGGAACGCGGCCACGGTGCTGCCGAAGCCGGTGCGTGCCTCGGCAAAGTCCACGCCAACGCTCAGCGCGATGCCGGGCACGCCGCGGCGCGCGGCGAACAGCACGTTCATCACCGTGCCCGAGTGCGGGATGGAGTCCGACAGGTTCTCGCCGAAATTGGCCCCGGAGACGACCAGGTCCGGCGTGAAGCTGCTTTCCGGCCCGACGATCTTCAGGCCCATGGCGGTGGCGTCCACCGGCGAGCCGCTGCCCAGGAATTCCGGGTTGGTGGCATTGAGCGCGCCGCCTGCGACGAAGGTGGCCTTGACCCGGTGCACGCAGTAGGTGTCGGCGCTGCCGGCGAGCGGATCCACTACCAGCCGGGTGCGCCCGTCGGGCACGGCATAGGCAGCGCCCGAGCCGCTCTGGTTGGTGGCCGGCCCGACCGTGATGACGCGGTGGCCGGCGTCCTGCAGGGCCTTGCGGACCGCGGTGATGCCAGGTGCGGCGCAGCCGTCGTCATTGGTCAGCAGGATATTGAGCGCGTGCGCGGGGCTGGCCGCGGCGGCGAGTGCCGCGGCCGCGATACCGAGGCTAGCGAGCCGCAGGCGGGTGGGAAGTCGAAGCATGGGAACCTGTCTCCATTCTCTGGTGCCTGATGAAAGCCATGCCCGGCCGCGCAGCGGCGCCGCCAGGCTTGATCGAAACCGGGGCGACAGCGTCACGGCACCAGCAGGCCCCGTTCGCGCGCCAGCGTGATCGCCGTATCCTCGATCATGTCCTCCTGCCCGCCCACCAGCCGCTGCCGGCCGAGCTCGACCAGGATCTCGCGCGCGGGGATGCGGTACTTGGCCTCGGCGCGCTTGGCGAACAGCAGGAAGGACGAGTACACGCCGGCATAGCCCAGCGTGAGCGCGTCGCGGTCGATGCGGATGGGGTGGTCCATGATCGGCACCACCAGGTCTTCGGCCACGTCGGCGATGCGGTAGACGTCGACGCCGGTCTCGATGCCCATGCGCTCGCACACGGCCACCAGCACTTCCATCGGCGTATTGCCGGCACCGGCGCCCAGTCCCGCCGCGGCGGCGTCGATGCGGCTGGCGCCGCAGGCGATCGCGGCGAGCGAATTGGCCACGCCCATGGCAAGGTTGTGGTGGCCGTGGAAGCCCAGCTCGGTCTCGGGGCGCAGCGCCTGCCGCACGGCGCCCAGCTTCTCGGTGACGTCGTGCGGCAGCATGTGCCCGGCCGAGTCGGTGATATACAGGCAGTTGGCACCATAGCTTTCCATCAGCAGCGCCTGCTGCACCAGCGTCTGCACCGGTGCCATGTGCGCCATCATCAGGAAGCCCACGGTATCCATGCCCAGCTTGCGCGCCATACCGATATGCTGCTCCGAGACATCGGCCTCGGTGCAGTGGGTGGCGACGCGGATGGTATGCACGCCAATCTCATGCGCCATGCGCAGGTGGTCGACGGTGCCGATGCCGGGCAGCAGCAGCGCGGAGACGCGCGCCTGCTTCAGTTCGCCCAGCACCGCGCGCAGGTATTCCTCGTCGCTGTGCGCGGGGAAGCCGTAGTTGACCGAGGCGCCGCCCAGGCCATCGCCGTGGGTGACCTCGATCAGCGGCACGCCGGCGGCGTCCAGCCCGCGGGCAATGTCTTTCATCTGTTCCAGCGAGATCTGGTGGCGCTTCGGGTGCATGCCGTCGCGCAGGGTCATGTCGTGCAGGGTGATGTGTTGGACCATGGCTGGCTCCTCAGGCGTTGGCGGCTTCTTGCGCGCTGCCGGCGCGCATGGCGGCGGCAATGCACTCGGCGGTGCGGGCGGCCGAGGCGGTCATGATGTCCAGGTTGCCGGCATACTTGGGCAGGTAGTCGCCCAGGCCCTCGACCTCCAGGAAGATCGACACGCGCTTGCCGTCGAACACCGGGCCGTTCTTCAGCGTGTAGCCGGGCACGTACTTGCGCACTTCGGCAATCATGTCGTGCACCGAGGCGGTAATCGCGGCAACGTCGGGCGCATCGTCGGTCAGGCAGTGGATGGTGTCGCGCATGATCAGCGGCGGCTCGGCCGGGTTGATCACGATGATGGCCTTGCCCTGGCGCGCGCCGCCCACGGCTTCGATCGCGCCCGCCGTGGTGCGCGTGAACTCGTCGATATTGCGGCGCGTGCCGGGCCCGACCGAGCGCGACGACACCGTTGCCACGATCTCGCCATAGGCCACCGGCTGCACGCGCGAGACCGCATACACCATGGGGATGGTGGCCTGGCCGCCGCACGTGACCATGTTGACGTTCATCTCGTTGCTGCCGATATGCGCGTCCAGGTTGACCGGCGGCACGCAGAACGGCCCGATCGCCGCCGGCGTCAGGTCGATCACGCGCACGCCGCGCGCGGTCAGCCTGGCCGAGTGCTCGGCGTGGACGTAGGCCGAGGTGGCATCGAAGGCGATGCGGATATCGTCGGCCTCCAGGTGCGGCAGCAAGCCGTCGATGCCGTCGCTGGTGGTCTTCAGTCCCAGCTCGCGCGCGCGCGCCAGGCCTTCGGAGGACGGCTCCACGCCGACCATCCAGACCGGTTCCAGGATGTCGCTGCGGCGCAGCTTGTAAAGCAGGTCGGTGCCGATATTGCCGGGCCCGATCAGGGCACATCGGATCTTGTTCATGGGGTCTCGCTTGGCAAAGTCAGGAAGTCAGGAAAGTCGTGTAAGTCAGCGGAACACGGCGCTGCAGCCGCCGATGCCGGTGATATGCATGGACAGCCGGTCGCCCGCCTGCACCGGAATCAGCGCCGCCAGCGAACCCGACAGGATGGTCTCGCCGGCCAGCAGCGGAATGCCGAAGCTGCCCAGGGTGTTGGCCAGCCACGCCACCGCGTCGGCGGGATGCCCCAGCGCGGCGCTGCCAAGCCCGGTGGCGACGCACTTGCCGTTCTTCTCGAGCGTCATCGCGCATGCGCCCAGGTCCAGCGCGTGCGGGCTGACGCTTTCCTCGCCGAGCACATAGACGCCGCAAGAGGCGTTGTCGGCGACGGTATCCTCGATGCGGATGCGCCAGTCCCGGATGCGCGAGTCAACGATCTCGAAGCAGGCCGCCACCGTTTCGGTGGCGTCGAGCACATCGGCGCGCGTCACGCCCGGGCCGCGCAGGTCGCGCCGCAGGAAGAAGGCAATCTCGCCCTCGGCGCGCGGCTGGATCAGGGTTTCGGTGGGGATGGGCTGCCCGGCGGCGTACTGCATGCTCTGCAGCAGGATGCCGAAGTCCGGCTGGTGCACATCCAGCATCTGCTGCACGGCCGCGCTGGTCACGCCGATCTTCTTGCCGGTGACGCGGTCGCCGGCCGCCAGCCGGTGGGCGATAAAGCCTTGCTGGATGCGATAGGCAGCGTGGACGTCGAGCCCCAGTCCGCGGCCGCTGAGCGGCGGCACCGGCGAGCGCGTGACCAGCGCATGGTGGAGTTCATTGCTGAGCGTGGTGATCAGGTCGGCGTTCATGGCAGGGGAGGGTCGGGCCGCACTGCCGCGGCGGCAGCGCGCCGCGGCAGTTCGGGTCAGGACAAAAGGTCAGAACGAGTACTTGGCGTTGAAGGCCACGTAGTCGCGGTCAGCCAGCGGACGGTTGGCGATGTTGGCCCCGCCGATGAACGCGGCGTAGGTCAGGTTAAGCTCCAGGTTGTTCAGGTACTTGAAGGTCAGCCCCACGCTGGCGCGCTTGTCGCCATAGCCCAACAGCGTGCCGAAGGCGCCGGCCACCGCCGACTGGCCGCTGAACTGCTGAGCGTAGGTGAGTGGCACACTCATGTCCCAGCCATCGAACACATTGTTGTAGTTCAGCGACCAGCCCACCTGGAACGCCGCCGAGTTGCGGGTGTTCGACAGCTTGCTGAAGCCCATCACCGGGTCCACGTCGAGCACGTGCAGGTAGGCCACTTCGCCCAGCAGCGTCTGCGAGTCGGCCAGGAAGGTCGGGCCCACCGAGTAGATCGCGGAGAGCTGGCCCTGCAGCGCCTTGCCGCGCGTCGCGGTGGGCGAGCCGGCCACGTCCACCAGCATCGGCACGCCGTCCTTGTAGCTGACTTCACCGGCGACGTTGGCGCCCAGCATCTGCGTGGAGAAGCTGGCGCCGGTCAGGTTGATGCCGCCGTAGAACTTCTGCTGGTATTGCAGCGTGGGAAAGAGCGAGGTGACCACGCTCGGGTTCTTGTCGTGATAGCGCAGCTGGTACAGCCCGATCTCGGTGCTGTCAAATACGCGGAAGCGCGCGCCCACGCCCCATTGCCCCCAGTCCGAGGGGCGGATATCCGGGCCGCGCGGGATGTTGAAACCGGGCCCGATGATGAACTCCGCGCCCGGGCCGACCACGTCGGTGGAGCTGAAATAGCTGCCCGGTGCGAAGATCTGGTTCGGCTTGTAGGTGAACTGGTAATAGCCCATCACGCTGAATGCCGGCGTGACCTGCAGCTGCAGCGACGCCTGCGGCACCGGCAGCAGGATGTCCTTGACCTCGGCGCCCGGCACGAAGGCCTTGGTGGCATCGGCAGGCCCTTGCGCGCCGGCGATATTGGCGAAGAACAGGCTCTCGCCCCAGGCGACCACCTGGTTGCCCAGCTTGAAGCTCAGCTGCGTGCTGCCGATCGGCGCCGCGCCATAGACATAGGCATCGAGCAGTTGCGCGCGATGCTCGTGATAGTCCTGCGCCGAGTTGGTGAACTGGTTGAACGGACCGCTGTGGTTGACCGTGAACGGCGCATTGTTCGAGTTGGTGCCGCTGTAGGCCCAGTCCTGGAACACGCTGCCGCGCACCAGCGCGCCGAAGACGTCGTGCTTGAGATGCGCTTCGCCCAGCAGCGAGACGCGGTTGGCGATCAGGTCGCCGCGCTTGAAGTTGCGGTTGCCATCGTCGCCGTTGATATTGGCGGGGCTCAGCAGTGTGTTGCTCTGGTGGCCGGTGCGCACCGCCGCGCCGTAGGAGGCGGTGACGCTGTAGTCGAGCGTGGTGTCGTGGCCAAGGTCGATGGTGTCGCCCGCCCTCGCTGGCGTTGCAAGCAGCGCGGCCAGTGCCGCCGCGGCAGCGATTGGCCGCAGCCGGTTGCGGCGTTTCAGTGGGCCGAGTTGTGGATGGTGCATGGTGGTCTCCCCCGTGGTGTCGGTGTTGGTTCGTTGCCTGGCACTTCGAATGGCGCTCGCCTGGTCGCAAGCGTAGAGAGGGGCAGCCATGCACAAATCGGCAGAACGGACTAGGCGGTTTCCCTACAGGCGGGCCGCTCAGCCGCGATTGACCGAAGCGGCGTCGAGAAAGGCCGGGCGCTCGCCGCCGCCATCGATCACGAGATTGGCGCCAGATACGTACGACGCCTGCGGCGATGCCAGGAACAGGCACGCGCCGGCGATATCGTCCGGATGCGCGAGCCGGCCCAGCGGCACCGTCGCGGCCATGGTGCGCAACGCCTCGGGGTCACCGTAGTGCTGCTGCTGCGAGGTCTCGGTCAGCACCACGCCCGGGCTGACCGCGGCAACGCGCACCTTGGGCGCCCATTCCACCGCGAGCGTGCGCACCGCATTGAGGATGCCGGCCTTGGCGGCGCCATAGGCCGCCGTGCCGGGCGAAGGGCGCAGCGCGCTGACGCTGCCGACGAACAGCTGGGTGCCGCCGCCAGCCTGTTGCTGCATGCGTGCATTGGTGCGCTGCGCGAGCTGCAGCGGCGCCACCAGATTGAGCCGGATCACCGATTCCAGCAGCCGTGGCGAGGCCTGCGCAACCAGCGCGAACGGCGAGCCGCCGGCGTTGTGGATGACCACGTCGAGCGTCGGGCTGGCGTGCGCGATCTGCGCCAGCATGGCATCGACCTGTTCGATGTCGCGGATGTCCGCCGGGATGAAGCGGGCGCTGCGGCCATCCGCGGCCGGCAGTTCGCTGTCGTCGGCGGGCGCGGTGCGGCCGCATACGAAGACCTGCGCGCCGGCGCGCAGGAAGGCCTCGCTGATGGCGCGGCCGATGCCGCGCATGCCGCCCGTGACCAGCACGGTCTGGCCGGTGTAGTCGAATCCTGTCATGGGTCCCCCTTGATGCATGGAGCGCCCATCGTAGGAGAAGTGGCCGTCCGGATCGTAGTCCGAATGAACGATGCCCGCGCGGGCAGCGCTGCGCAATATGCTGGGCAAACCACGGGAGACGCCCTCATGTCCGCTACGTCACAGCACACGCCTTTGTCCCCACACCCGAACCTGCCGGTCGGGCGCTTCGTCATCACGTCAACGGGCCTGCGCCTGCACTGCCTGGACTCCGGCAGCGGCGAGCCGGTGGTCTTTATCCACGGCAGCGGGCCGGGCGCGAGCGGGCACAGCAACTTCCGCCACAACGCGCCGGCCTTCGCCGAGGCGGGCCTTCGCACCGTGGTGGTCGACCTGCCCGGGTATGGCCTGTCGTCCAAGCCGGACGATGTCGAGTACACCCTGGACTTCTTTGTCGCCGCGCTGCGTGAGCAGTTGCTGGCACTGGAGCTGCCGCGCTGCGTGCTGGTGGGCAATTCGCTTGGCGGCGCCATCGCGCTGAAGTACGCGCTGGATTTCCCGGAGCATGTCAGCCGCCTGGTGATGATGGCGCCCGGCGGCGTGGAAGAACGGGAAACCTATTTCCAGATGGAGGGCATCCAGCGCATGGTGTCGCTGTTTACCGGCGGCCACATGAACCCGGATACCATGCGGCAGCTGCTGCAACTGCTGGTGCACGACGCCAGCCTGGTCACCGACGCGCTGGTCGATGAGCGCATGGCGGTATGCCGCGAGCAGCCGCGCGAGGTGCTGGCCACCATGAAGGTGCCCAACCTGACCGAGCGGCTGGGCGAGATCCGCTGCCCGGTGCTTGGCTTCTGGGGCACGGAAGACCAGTTCAATCCCGCCTCGGGCGCCACCAGATTCCTGGCCGGCTGCGCCGACGCGCGCTTCGTCATGATCAACCGCTGCGGCCACTGGGTGATGGTCGAGCACGCCGCATATTTCAACCGTGAATGTATCGGCTTCCTGGCGGATACCGCCCAGGGCGGGGCGGCATAATTGGCTCGCACGTCCACACAAGAAGACCCAGGAGACATCATGGAATACCCGTATAGCCTGTTCGACCTGCGCGGCAAGGTTGCCGCCATCACCGGTGCCGCGCGCGGCATCGGCGCGGAAACCGCCCGCGTGCTGGCGGCGGCCGGCGCGAAGGTCGCGGTACTAGACGTGCTGGAAGCCGACGGCAAGGCCACCGCGGAAGCGATATGCGCCGAAGGCGGCGAGGCCGAGTTCTGGAAGCTCGACGTCACCAGCGAAAGCGACGTGAAGCGCGTGTTCGCGGAGATCGCGGCGCGCTTCGGCGGCCTCGGCATCCTGGTGAACAACGCCGGCATCGAAGGGCCCAATGCGCCGACCCATGAGCTCGCGCTGGAGCAATGGCAGCAGGTCATGGCCGTAAACGTGACCGGCACCTTCCTGTGCACCAAGCACGCCATCGGTCACATGGAGCGCGCCGGCGGCGGCGCCATTGTCAACGTGTCGTCGATGTACGGCATCGCCGGCGGGCCGGACGTGCCGCCTTATCACGCATCCAAGGCCGCGGTGCGGATGATGGCCAAGACCGATGCCATGCTCTATGCCGGCAAGGGGATTCGCGCCAACTCGATCCATCCCGGCTATATCCGCACGCCGATGCTCGAACACGTGGCCCAGGCCTCGGGGCAGGGCGAGGCGCTGTTTGACTACCTGGGTGGACAGACCCCCGCGGGCAAGGTGGGCCAGCCCCGCGACATCGCCGCGGGCATCCTGTACCTCGTGTCCGACGCCGGGCGCTACGTCACCGGCACCGAGCTGGTGATCGACGGCGGCTACACCGCACGCTAGAACCACCAGACAAGGAGAATCCCCATGCCCGATAGCGCCGCGATGAAAGCCACGCTGCTCGCCTATGTCGATCGTTTCAATGCCGGTGACGCGCAGGGCGTTGCCGCGCTCTACGCCGACGATGCCACCGTCGAAGACCCGGTCGGCGCGCAGCCGATCGCCGGCAAGCCGGCCATCCTGGCCTTCTACCAGCACACCACCGCACTGGGCGCGCGCCTGGAGGTGGTGGCGCCGCCGCGCGGCTCGCACGGTGACGCCGCCGCGCTGACCTTTGCCGTGCATGCCCGCCTGGAAGGGCGGCCGGCCCGCATCGACGTGACCGACATCATGACGTTCGGCGCAGATGGCCGCATCCGCAGCATGCGCGCCCACTGGGGGCCGGACGACGTGCATTTCCTGTAGGCCCGCCGCGCCCATGGCCCGCCACACCCGCGAAGATGCCGCCGTCACGCGGACGCGCATCCTGGCCAGCGCGCTGCAACTGATCCGGCACCGCGGCTTGCATTGCGTCACCGTGGACGATGTGGCCCGCGCCATCGGCATGACGCGCGGGGCCGTCTACGGGCATTTCCGTTCCCGCGCCGAGTTGCTCGGCGCGCTGCTGTCGTGCGCCGAAGCCGACTTCGCCGCCCGCCTCGCGCCGCTGGCGCAAGGCCGCGCCGCCAACGGGCCAGGCACGCTGGAGCAGGCGCTGGCCGCCTTGCTCGATGGCGATGACCTGGCGCGCCATGTCAGCCTGCTGGCCGCCCTGCTGCAACACAAGTGCGGCGACGACTGCGAGCTTTGCCCGCTGCGCGCCCGCGTGCTGGCGGGCGTCGAGACCCTGCGCGCAACCTTCGCCGGCCTGCTGCCGGCCCCAGGCATGGCCGGCCTGCTGGTGGCGCACCTGTGGGGCCTGCTGAGCGCGCACGCCATGCATCTCGCGCCGTCTGGCCTGTCCGGCTGTGCCGCAGCGCTGGCCCGGCTGTATCAAGGGCCCGACGTGCCGCCGCATCCGGCCCTGTCCACCATCCCTTCCTGTCGACCCGACGCCACTTTCGATCCGGCGCTGCTGCGGGATACCCCTTAGTCTGCTCGGACGAAGCGTTTCGGGCCGGCGCTGACTACGATGCTTTCAAAAGCATGGAAACCCAGTAAGGGGGCGGAGGAGACAGCATGAAGCGGCTCGGATTTCGTTGGGCGGCGGGCCTGGCCGGGGCCGGCGCCGCGATGGGCGCGGCCTGGGCGATTGCCGTGGGCGGCGACCTTGCCACCGCGCATGGCAGCCAGGACGAGATGCCCGCTGTCAGCGTGGCCTCCGCCGACGCGGCGCAAGACCACTGCAACGACGCCTGCGTGCGCAGCCGCGGCACCGCGGCGTTGGTGGTGCTAAGCCAGAGACCTCCGCATTGACCCGTCGATCGACCTGCCTATGCAGGTCGATCGACGGGCCAGTCCCTAATAGCCGAAACAGCGATCTGCAACCTCAGTCGATCAGGAAGCGCTGCGTCAGCAGCGCCCAATAGGCCGCGCCGATGGTGACGTTGTCGTCGTTGAAGTCGTAGCCGGGGTTGTGCACCATGCAGGCGCCTGCGCTGTCTCCATCGCCGTTGCCGATCAGCAGATAGCTGCCGGGGCAGCGCTCCAGCATGAAGGCGAAGTCCTCGCTGCCGGGCAGCGCCGGGCCTTGCGGCACGACCTTGTCCGGCCCAAGCAAGGCGAGCGCCGCCTGGCGCGCGAATTCCGTCTCTTCCGGAGTGTTGACGAGCACCGCATAGCCTTGCCGGTAATCGATCTCGGCGCGCACGCCGTAGCTTTCCGCCTGGGCCTGCACCAGCGCCTTGATGCGCCGCTCCAGGGTGGCACGCACGTCGCGGTCGAGCGCCCGCACGCTGATTTCCAGCGTGGCTTCCTGCGGGATCACGTTGTTGGCCTTGCCGGCATGCATGGCGCCGACCGTCACCACCGCCATCTGCAGCGGGTCGACGTTGCGCGAGACCACGGTCTGCAGGGCCAGCACGATGCCGGCGGCGGCCACCAGCGGATCGGCTGCCCGGTGCGGCAGCGCGCCGTGGCCGCCCACGCCTCTGACCGTGACGGTGGCGTAGTCCGACGAAGCCATGGTGGGACCGTCGCGCAGCACCAGCCGTCCCTGCGTGATGCCAGGCATATTGTGCATGGCGAAGACGGCATCGCAGGGATACTTCTCGAACAGCCCGTCCTGGATCATGCGCACGGCGCCGCCCATGCCTTCCTCGGCCGGCTGGAAAATCAGGTTTAGCGTGCCGGAGAACTGCGCTTCCTGCGCCAGGTATTCCGCGGCGCAAAGCAGCATGGCGGTGTGCCCATCATGCCCGCAGGCATGCATGACGCCGGCATGGCTGCTGGAGTAGGGCAGGCCGGTCGCCTCGCCGATCGGCAGGGCGTCCATGTCGGCGCGCAGGCCGAGCCGGCGCGTGCCGCTGCCGCGCCGCAGCCTGCCCACCACGCCGGTGCCGCCCAGCCCGCGCTCCACGTCGTAGCCCCATTGGGCGAGGCGCTCGGCCACGGCGTCGCTGGTGCGGTGCTCCTGGAAGCCAAGTTCCGGATGCTGGTGAATGTCGCGGCGCAGCGCAACGAACTTGTCCGCGCGGGAGCGCAGCGATTCCAGGATGGCGTGCATGGGATTTCTCTCCTCTCTATATGCGATGGCATTGGCGTTGCGTCATTGCGGCTGCAGCCCGATGGCCTTGGCCAGGCCGCGGTAGCGCGCCGTCTCGCCTTCGTAGAAGCGGGCCGCCTCCTGCAGCGTCATCGGCGTGGCCACGGTCTGCATCTGGGCTTCCAGCCCGGCGCGCACGGCGGGATCCTTGAGGACATTGCCGAGCGCCAGGTTCAGGCGCTGCACCACCTCGGGCGGGGTTCCCTTCTTCACCATGAAGCCGGTCCAGATCGTGAAGGCGAAGTTCTTCAGCAGCTTGCCTTCGCCGATGGTGGGCACATTGGGCAACAGCGGCGCCCGGGTGGCGCCCGCGGTGGCGAGCAGTTTCAGCCGTCCCTGCTGGGCCATCGCGCCGAGCGCGGCGTTGAACGGCACGATGGCGAAGTCGAGCTGGCCGCCGCCGAGGTCCTGTACCAGCGGCGCCGCGCCCTTGTAAGGGACGTGGGTCATCCTGGTGCCGGTGAGTTGCTGCATGTGCTCGACCAGGATGTGGTACAGCGAGCCCACTCCCACGCTGCCGTAAGACAGCGGCTTGTCCTTGCGGCTGCGCGCCAGGGCGATCAGTTCGTCCGCGGAGTTGGCTTCCAGGTCCTTGCGTGCGATCAGTGCCAGCACCGCGGTGGAAATCGGCTGCACCAGCTGGAAGTCCTCCGCCTGCAGCTTGACCGCGGCATTGGCCAGCGGAGACAGGATCACTTCGTTGGGAGAGCCCTGGAACAGGTAGTAGCCGTCGCCCGGCGCCGACAGCACCTTCTGCGCGGCGATGGCGCCGCTGACGCCGCCCAGGTTCTCCACCAGCACGGTCTGGCCGAGCTGCTTGCCGACGGGCTGGCTCAGCACGCGGGCGATGGCGTCGGAGGCGCCGCCGGCGGGATAGGGCACCATCAGTGCGATCGGCTTGGCGGGATAGGACGCCCCGGTCGCCCCCGCGGCTGCGGTCGCGCCGGCCGCGCCGGCGCAGATCGGGCTGGCCAGCACGGCGGCAAGCAGGCCGCCAGTCAGCCTCGTCAGCGGGCGGCGCAGGCATTGTGTGAGGGTCATCGTCGTCTCCTGATCATGGATGCCGCGTCTGTCTTGTTGCCCCGGCGGGACGCACGGCTGGCAGCCATGTTAGGAAGGCGGCAACCTGATGTCCAATGCATCATTTTTCTCATTATCATTACAAGATTGCATGCGAGGACGGCGATGAACCTGATTCAGCTCAAGCACATGATCGCGCTGGCGGAGACCGGCTCGTTCAGCCAGGCCGCCGCGCGGCTGCATCTGACGCAGCCGGCACTCAGCCGCAGCATCCAGGCCCTGGAAGCGGAGCTGGGCATGCCACTGGTAGACCGCATCGGCAAGCGCAACGAACTGACGCCGTTCGGGCAGCTGGCGCTGGAAAGGGCACGGCGCATCGTCTTCGAGGCTGGCGAGCTCAGGCAGAGCGCGCTGGCGTTGCAGGCCGGCCAGGCGGGCACGCTGCGCATCGGCCTGGGATCCGGGCCGGGCGCCATGCTGATGACGCCGCTGCTGGTGCATATGGCCAGGCACCATCCCAGGGTCAGGCTGACCATTTCGCGCGGCGCGACCAATCTGCAGCTTCAGCAGCTACGCGCCCGCGCGCTTGACGGCGTGGTCATCGATCTGCGCTCGCTAGTGCCGGGCCCCGACCTGCGCGTGGAGCGGCTGCCGGACCTGCGCGCCGGCTTCATGTGCCGCAGCGGCCATCCGTTGTGCAAGCTGCGCCGCGTGAGCTTCGACGATCTGCTGGCCTATCCGATCGCTTCCAGCCCCCTGTCGGACGAGGTGGCGCGCATCCTGATCGCCCACTTCGGGCCACGCGCGCATCCCGACCAGATGGTCACGCTGCGCTGCGAGGAGATCTCCAGCCTGGTGGAAGCCGCCCGCATCACCGATGCGGTGTTCCTCGGCATCATCGCCGCCGCGCGCGAGCCCATGGCAAGCGGGGAACTGGTGGAGCTGGCATTGACGCCGCCCTTGCACACCAGCGCGCAGTTCGCGCTGATCACCTTGCAGGGACGGACCGAGACGCCCGCAATGGAGATGCTGCGGGCATTCATGGCGGAGAGGATGCGGGAGTAGCGGCGCTCCCGCCCGCGTACAGGCAATGACTGCTCAGCGCAGGCCAGCCTGCCGTTGCGCATTCAGCGCTTCCGCGCGCGCCTTGACGTCCCGTGCCACCTGGTCGAAGCCCTGCTTCACCCAGGCACCGTGCTCGCGCATGATGGTCTCCGCGTTCAGCCCCAGGAACAGGTCAGTGGTGAAGTAGCGGGTGCGCCCGGGCCCGACGGCTTCCAGGTACTGGTCGCGCCGGGCTGCATCCTTGTTCTCGTCGGTGGGGCGCTGCTCCCACGAGAGCAGGCGTTCCGGCTCCCACGCCACCAGGTACTCGTTGACCGGGATGACCTGGTCGGTGCCGGGGATGCGCACCTGCATGTACACCATGTCGCCGAGCCGGCCGGTGGTCTCCAGCTCCGGGCAGAACGTATTCCATTCCGCGTAGCGCGCAAAGTCGGTCAGCACTTCCCACACCAGCGCTACCGGTGCGTCGATCTCCACCTGGATCGACGTCACGAGATTCTCTGCTTTGGCCATCGGCCCCTCCTTCATGAAAGTCATTGGGAAGGGACACACTAGAGCCGTGTGACTTCGGTTCGCATACCCCGAACGGACGAGTCCGGGTGGACGAAGGCGATGTTGTCGAGGTCAGGCAGATTGAGGCTTGCCCCGAGCGCGCGCGGTCCGGCGGCGGCGACGCGCGGCGGGGTCTCAGTCTCCAACTGCTGTGAGCTTGGTGCCGGCCATCCGGGATGGCTGGCATTTTTTTTGGTTCATCGTCAAACTCTGGAGTCGGGCCGCGCGCAGGGCCCACACACTTCAGGAGAACCCATGTTTGACCACGTCAAATTCGGAGTCAGCGACTATGCAGCGAGCAAGGCGTTCTTCCTCAAGGCACTCGAACCGCTCGGCGTAGCGGTTGCCTCGGAGGGGCCGCCGGCGTACGGTGTCGAGCTTTGCCCAAAGGGCAAGGCTTCATTGTGCCTGTTCCAGACCGAGGAAAAGCCGGCGCATCTTCACCTGGCGTTCACGGCCGAGAATCGCCGGCAAGTCGAAGCTTTCTATCGCGCGGCCCTGGAGGCGGGTGGCAAAGACAATGGTGCGCCTGGCCTGCGCCCGCACTACCACGCCAACTACTATGCGGCGTTCGTGATTGGTCCGGACGGGCACAACATCGAAGTGGTTTGCCACCAACCCGAGGCCTGACCCTGCCATCGAGGACGATTATTTCCCCTCGGGGTATTCCAGCTTCGGATACCAATCCGCCCCCCGGCCTTCCGGCGTGGTGTCCAGCAGGGTCCACAGCGGATCCAGGTCCGGCGCACCGCGCGGGTCCTGACCCGGGTCGACCGAGAGGGCATACATCTCGCTGCTCCAGAAATGGCGGATCTTGCCGTCCCGGCGCGTAAACACCGAGTAGCCCGGAGCGTCGGCATCTTCGGGGCTGACATAGTCGCGGGTGAAATCGCCGTCGACGTCCGCATAGACCTTCAGCTTGGTCCAGCCCCGCGCCTTCTTGGCGGCGACCAGGCGATCGATGGGCGAGCGGGCGATCATCGCCAGCGCCACGCGCTGCTCGATGTCCGGGACCTTGTGATCCCACGACGCCATCACCGACGTGCACATCGGGCAAGGCTGCTCCCGCTGCGGTCCGAACATATAGCTGTAGATGACCAGGGTGTCCTTGTCGCCGAACAGTTCGGCCAGCGTGACCGGACCGCGTTCGCCCTGGAAGGTATAGCGCTTTGTCACCTCGCCGCCCGCGGGCAGGCCGCGGCGCTGTTCGGCCACGCGCTCAATGTGGCGCCGCAGCTCGATCTCCTCCGCGAGCAGCGCATTGCGCGCCTTGCGGTACTCCGCGCTTTCATTGGGAAACCGGACGGGGTTTTGTTGCGCCAACTCGGTTGAGGGAATGAGTTTTGCAGTGGTGTTCATGTGGGTCCTCCTGCCATAGCTACCGCGAATGGCCGGGGAATGTGATGCCGTCGCGCAGCGTCGGCGTTTCCGCGGCCCCTCACGTAGTTCGTGTCAGCCCAGGCCGAAATGTTCCACGCCATGCAGGGCCGATGCTGCCGTGACGTGGCCATTGCCTTTCCATTTGAGAAAGGAAGATGGAGAAAGCCGCGATTCCAGCTGGGCCTGCCTCCCCTCATCATGTCTGTGGCGCAATAACGCGGCAGATGCCTGCCGCCCTTCGACCGCAGCCCGTCCCTACGCGCCAGTGTGACAAGCCGTGCCTCACATCGGCACGCTGCGGGGGGCCCGCAACCTGGATGTCATGGCAATGAAGATCGTATTCCTGGACCGTTCCACCATCTCGCCGCAGATCACGCTGCCAGCGCTGCCGTTCCCGCATGAGCTCCAACTCTACGGGGAAACGCCTGACGAGGACGTCGCCGCGCGCATCGCCGCTGCGGACGTGGTCATCACCAACAAGGTGAAGCTGGATGCCCGCCAGCTTGAGCAGGCACCGAACCTGAAGCTCATCGCCATTGCGGCGACCGGCACCGATGTTGTCGACCTGCAAGCCTGTGCCGCCCGCGGCATCGTCGTCTCCAATATCCGCAACTATGCCGTCCATACGGTGCCGGAACATACCTTTGCCCTGATCTTCGCGCTGCGGCGAAGCCTGGCCGCCTACCACGATGCGGTCCGGCGCGGCCGCTGGCAGGAATCCGGATCCTTCTGCTTCTTCGACTACCCGATCAAGGACTTGCACGGGTCGGTGCTTGGCATCATCGGCGACGGCGTGCTCGGCCAGTCGGTGGCCAGGATGGCGAGTGCGCTGGGCATGCAGCCGCTGTTTGCGGCCCACAAGGGACGCGAGGGCATGGGCCCGCTCTACACGCCTTTCGACGAGGTGCTGCGCCGTAGCGACATCATCACCTTGCATTGCCCGCTGGTGGCGCAGACACGCAACCTGATCGACACCGCGGAGTTCTCGAAGATGGAACGGCGCCCGTTGCTGATCAACACCGCCCGAGGCGGGCTGGTCAATGAAGCGGCGCTGGTGGAAGCGCTGCAATCCGGAAAGGTGGCCGGAGCCGGCTTCGACGTTGCGACGCAGGAGCCGCCCGGCGCGGAACACCCGTTCCATCAGTTGAAGGATGTGCCGAACTTCATCCTGACCCCGCACGTTGCATGGGCCAGCGACGAGGCCGTGCAAGGCCTGGCCGACCAGCTTATCGACAATATCTGTGCCTTCGCGCAAGGCGCGCCCAGGAACGTGGTGGCCGCATGACGTGCCCGCCGGACGAAGGATGGTGCCGACAATGAAAGCAGCAGGACTCAAGGTGCTGGTTGCACCTGACTCGTTCAAAGGCAGCCTCAGCGCGACCGAGGTGGCGGATCGCATCCGCGCCGGCATCCGGCGCGCGGTGCCTGGTGCGGATGTCACCGTGGCACCGATCGCCGATGGCGGCGAAGGTACCGCCGAAGTCCTGGCGGCCACGCGTGCGGGCGTGTGGGAAGCGGTGGTTGCCACCGATGCCAATGGCGTGCCAAGGCCGGTGCGGTACTTCCGCGTCCGCACGCAGGAGTTTGGCGAGCTCGCGATCGTCGAGGTGGCTGAAATCGTCGGCCTTCCGCACGCCCTGCTGGCGCCGGGGCAACGCACGACCAGGGGCATCGGCCATGTCATCCGCGCGCTCGCTGAGCGCAGTGTCGATACCATCGCGATCGGGCTGGGCGGATCTTCCACCAATGACGCAGGTGCCGGCCTGCTGGCGGAAACCGGCTTTTGCTTTACCGATGCGCAGGGCAACGCATTGTGGCCAACCCTGGATACGCTGGACGCGATCTGCGCCGCAACGTATCAGCAGCCTGCGCAGCTTGGCCGGGTCCGGCTGCTGGGCCTGTCCGACGTCAACAATCCGCTCTGCGGGCCAAACGGCGCGACCTTTGTCTTCGGCCCGCAGAAGGGCGTGCAAGACCTGGCCGCTGCGGATGCCCGGCTGGAACGGTTTGCAACGCGATGCGCCGCCGTGGTCGGGCTGGAGGTTGCCGATGCGCAAGGCAGCGGCGCCGCCGGCGGCATCGGCTTTGCGTTGCACCTGCTCGGCGCCGAGATCGTTCCCGGCGCGGCCTTTGTGCTGGGTGCTGCCGGCCTCGATGCAGGGCTCGGCGCCTTCGACTGGGTCATTACCGGCGAGGGACGGTCCGATGCGCAGACCATGATGGGAAAAGGTCCTGCCATGATCGCGCGCATGGCGCGCCAGGCCGGTGTGCCGGTGACGCTGCTCTCAGGCGCCGTCGAGCCCGATGCCGGACTGGCCGAAGCCTTCGACGGGTGCATCTCGATTCAGCAGGGGCCGGTATCAATCGGCTTTGCGATGGAGCATGCGGCGGCATTGCTTGAGGATGCTGCGTGCCAGCTTGCGCGCCTGTATGTCGCCGCCAGCCGGCTGGAAAATCGCCTGGGCGTATAGAAAAAACGGGTCTCCCCACCCGGGGAGACCTTCCACGCATCGACGACACTTAGTCCGCGCGAATATTCGATGTCTTGACCACACGCGACCAGGACGCCAGTTCCTGATCGACGAACTTGCCCAGCTCCTGCGGCCCCATGTAGGCGGCAAAGGCACCTTGTTCCTCGATCTTCTTCCTGTACGTGTCGCTGGCCACGATCTTCTTCACCTCCTGGGACAAGCGCTCGACGATGGCCGGCGGTGTATTCGCCGGTGCAAACAGTGCAAACCAGGATTCCACCTCATACCCTGGCAGCCCAGCCTCCGCGGTGGTCGGCACATTGGGCATGGAGGGATGGCGCTTCGGTCCGGCATAGGCAAGCGCCTTGATCTTGCCCGCCTGCACATGCCCGATCACGCTCGGCGGGGTCGTGATGAACATGTCGACCTGCCCGCTGATCAGGTCGGTGACCACGGGCCCGGCGCCCTTGTACGGTACGTGCGTCATCGGCACCCTGGTCTGCCGCGCCAGCATCTCGCCGGCGATATGCTGGATCGAGCCATTGCCGGACGAGGCATAGAACAGGCCCTTGCCATTGCTTTTGCCGTAGGTAACCAGTTCGGCTATCGATGTCGCGGGCAGCTTGCCGTTGATGGCGATGACGTGCGGCGCGCGCATGACCAGCGCCACCGGGACGAAGCTGGACGGCTTCCAGCGGATCTGCGGGAACAGCGCCGGATTGCCGACGTGGTAGCCGGAATACTGAAGCAGCAGCGTATAGCCGTCCGGCGCGGCGCGCGCCACGGCTTCGGTGCCGATATTGCCGCTGGCACCGGGCTTGTTGTCCACCACCACGGGCTGGCCAAGCGCGGCCTGCAGTTGTTCGCCGACCAGGCGGGCAACGATATCGGTGGATCCGGCCGGTGCGCTGGGCACCACCAGGGTGACCGGCTTGGTGGGATAGGCGTTGGTGCTGTGGGCCGGGGCGGCCGCAGCCAGGGCCGCCAGGGCGGCCGCGGCGATCGTCATGCGTTTCATGGGTGTCTCCTCCATCGTTTTGCCGGGTTGGCCGATCTTCAGTCGACCAGTTCTGATATCTCGATCAGGTTCAGGTCCGGATCGCGCACGTAGGCCGAGCGGATCTTCTGCGTTGCGCCGGTGCGCGCCACCGGTCCTTCGACAATGGGCCACTGGCATCGCCGAAGATGGGCGATGACGTCGTCGAGCGGGACGGAAGCGATAAAGCAGAGATCGAGTGCGCCGGGAACGGGCAGGTGTGCCTTGGGCTCGAACTCGGCGCCGCGCTGGTGGAGATTGATCTTCTGGTTGCCGAAGCGGAAGGCCAGGCGACCGTTGCCGAAGGTTTCAGGCTGCATCTGCATGACTTCGGTGTAGAAGTGCCGCGTGGCTTCGAGGTCAACACAGGTGAGCACCAGATGGTCAAGATGGTCGATCAGGGACATGATGGTTTCCGGGTCGGTGTCAGGGCTGGAAGGCCCGTTGTTCGGGGATCGCGTCGGCGGCAGGCATCGGATGCAGGTCGAGGCGGCGGCCGGCCTTCAGCAGCTGGCTTGGGACGTCATGGCCGATCAGGCCAGGCAAGCGCGCGGCGGCATCCAGGATGGCAGCCAGGTCGACGCCGGTGTCGTAGCCGTCCAGTTCAAGCATATGGACGAGTTCTTCGGTGCAGACATTGCCGGTCGCGCCCGGCGCATACGGGCAGCCACCGAGGCCGCCCAGCGAAGCGTCGAAGCGGTCGATGCCCTGGTCCAGCGCGGCGAGCGTATTGGCCAGCGCCAGGCCCCGGGTATTGTGGAAATGCAGGGTCAGCGCCAGGCCGGGGAACTGCCGCCGCGCGGCTTGGCACAGCCTCGCGACCTGGGACGGGAACGCCATGCCAGTGGTGTCGCACAGCGTCACGCCGTGAGCCCCCAGGTCGGCGAAGCGCTGCATCCAGCCCAGCACGTTTTCCAGCGGCACGTCGCCTTCCATCGGGCAACCCATCGCGGTCGACAGCGAGATGTTGATCGCGGTCGGCGTCTCCCTCACCACGCGGATGACGTCGGCAAGCTGGGCAAACGATTGCTCGCGCGACATGCGCAGGTTGGTGCGGTTGTGGCTTTCGCTGACCGACATCACCAGGTTGACCTCGTCGACCTGGCAGGAGAGGGCCCGCTCGGCGCCGCGCACATTCGGCACCAGCACCGTGTAGACCACACCGGGGCGCCGCGCGATGCGATGCATCACCGCTTCCGCGTCGCGCAGCGCGGGAATCGCCTTGGGCGAGGTGAAGGAAGTCACCTCGATCCTGGCGTAGCCGCATGCGCTCAGCGCGTCGATCAGGGCAACCTTGTCATCGGTCTCGACAAAGCGGGCCTCGTTCTGGAAGCCGTCTCGCGTGGCGACTTCATGTATGTACACCTTCCTGGCAGTCATGCCGGTCTCCTGGTCAGATAATCCCTGCCATGCGCCATGCCTCGCGCTGCGCCGTGCCGATGCCAAGGCCTTCCAGCACCGCGTCGGTATGCTGGCCAAGCGCGGGGGCGGGGTTGGGCAGTGCGCCGGGGGTGGCGCTCAGCTTCGGCACGATGCCGGGCAACTGGACGGGGGTGCCGTCCGGCAATTGCGCGTCCAGGATCATGTCGCGCGCGCGGTAGTGCGGATCGCTGGCGATATCGGCGACGTCATAGATCTTGCCCGCGGGGATGCGGGCGCCATTGAGCGCGTCGAGTGCCGCTTCCAGGCTGCGCTGTGCCGCCCATTCGCCAATGGCGGCGTCGAGCATCGCGACCTGGCTGACCCGGCCGTCGTTGTGGGCCAGCGCAGGGTCGTCGCGCAGGTCGGGGCGCTCGATCATGTCCATCAGCCGCCTGAAGATGCCATCGCCATTGCCAGCGATCAGCACATACTTGCCGTCGGCGCAGCGGTACGCATTGGTCGGCGCGATGCCGGGAAGACTGCTGCCGGCCGCCTGCCGCACGGCGCCGAACACCGAGTATTCCGGCAGCAGGCTCTCCATCATGCTGAACACCGACTCGTACAAGGCCACATCCACGACCTGGCCCTGGCCGCCGTTCTGCTCCCGGTGCCGCAACGCCAGCAGGATGCCGATCACACCGTGCAGCGCGGACAGGGAGTCCCCGATCGATACCCCCACGCGCACCGGGGTGCGGCCCGGCTCGCCGCTCAGGTGGCGCAAGCCGCCCATCGCTTCGCCAATGACGCCGAAGCCCGGCCGGTCGCGATAGGGGCCGGTCTGGCCATAGCCGGACACGCGCAGCATCACCAGCCCGGGGTTGGCCGCGCGCAGGCTGTCCCAGCCCAGGCCCCAGCCTTCCAGCGTGCCCGGGCGGAAGTTCTCGATCAGCACGTCGCTTTGCGCGGCCAGCTTGCGCACGACTTCCTGGCCTTGCGGCGTGCGCAGGTCCAGCGTGACCGACTGCTTGTCGCGGGACTGTGCCTCCCACCAGACCGAGGTGCCTTCATGCAACAGCCGCCACTTGCGCAGCGGATCGCCCGTGCCCGGCGGCTCGACCTTGATCACTTCCGCGCCGAACGCCGCCAGCATGCGCGCGGCAAACGGCCCCGCGATCAGCTGCCCCAGTTCCAGGACGCGTACGCCGGCAAGGGGCTTTGACTTGCTTGTTTCCATCTCATGGCTCCTGCTGTGTGCTGGAGATAGTGGGTCAAAAGCCGTTGCCTGGTAATCGATGGATTCTCAACCGTCCTTTCCTTACGGGAAAAGGTGGTGCATATTGCCGTACGGGAGTACCACGACCGGCACAACCCGCCACTTTGTCGGCTATCCCAGGCGGATCAAGGCCTGCATTGCGCTGCCGGGAGCCGGGCGCGCCGTTTGACAAGGCGCGAGCGGCTTACTAGCCTTTCCTGGCTTTCAATCCAGTCGGCGCGCGTCGCCAGTGCAATACCATGATCAATCCTGCCCATTTCGATCTCCAGTCCCTGCGCGTCTTCCAGCTGGTGGCCCAATGCGGCGGGCTGACGCAGGCGGCGAACAAGTCACACATGACGCTGTCGGCCCTGAGCAAACGGATCGCGGATCTTGAGCGCACGGTGGGATGCGCGCTGTTCCTGCGGGTTCGGCGCGGGCTTGAGCTGACCCCCGCTGGCCATGAGCTGGTCCAGCATGCGCGCATGGTGCTCGACAAGGTCAACCAGATGGCGGGCGAGATGAGCGACTTCGCCACCGGCGTGCGCGGACACGTCAAGGTCTGGGCCAATACGTCAGCCGTGATCCAGTTCCTTCCGCACGACCTGGCAAGCTTCCTGGCCTCGCAGCCGATGATCAGGATCAGCCTGGAGGAGCGCCTGAGCCGGGACGTGGTGGTAGCGCTGCTGTCCGGTGAAACCGATATCGGCGTGTTCGCCGACAACGTGCCGGCTTATGACATCAGGAAGTCTGTCTATCGGCGTGACCGCTTGGTCGTCCTGGTGCCTGCCGGGCATCCGCTGGCCGGGCGCCCGGAAGTGAGTTTCGACGAAACCCTGGAGTACGACTTTGTCGGCCTCAACCAGGGCAGCTCGCTGCTGCAGCGCCTGACCGACGCCGCATCGGCACTGGACAAGGTGGTGCGGCTGAGGATCCAGGTCAGCAGCTTCGATGCGATCTGCCGGATGATCGAGGCCGGCCTGGGCATCGGCGTCCTGCCAGATGGCGCGGTCCGGCCCGAACTGCTGGGTGCCGGGCTGCATGCCGTCTACCTGTCCGACGCCTGGGCCTCACGCATTCTCTGGCTGGGCGTGAGGGACGAAGCTGGTCTCTTGCCGGAGGCAAGGACGCTCCTGGAGCATCTGCGTGCAGCGGGCTCTGCCAGCGCGAGTCGCTGATGACACGGTAGTGCCGTCATCAGATGTCGAAGTAGAGCTGGAATTCCCACGGGTGTGGCCGCACCTTCAATGTATCGATCTCGCGCGTGCGCTTGTAATCAATCCAGGTCGTGATCAGGTCTTCAGTGAAGACATCCCCCTTGCGCAGGAACGCTGAATCGGCTTCCAGCGCGCAAAGCGACTCTTCCAGGGAGCCTGGTACCTGCCGGATGCGGGCGGCTTCCTCCGGTGGCAGATCATAGATGTTCTTGTCGAGCGGGTCGCCGGGGTCCGTCTGGTTTTCAATGCCGTCCAGGCCGGCGAGCAGCATTGCCGAGAAGGCGAGGTAGGCATTGGCCGACGGATCAGGACAGCGAAATTCAACGCGCCTGGCGCTCGGGGAATCCGACACCATTGGAATCCGGGCCGCGGCGGACCGGTTGCGCTGCGACATGGCCAGATTGACAGGCGCCTCGTATCCGGGCACCAGCCGCTTGTAGGAGTTCGTGCTCGGTGCGCAGAATGCCATCAGCGCGGGGGCGTGGCTGAGCAAGCCGCCTATATACCAACGGCACATCTGGGACGTCTGCGCCCAACCGTTCTTGTCATAGAAGAGGTTCTCGGCGTCGCGCCAGAGGCTCTGGTGGCAATGCATGCCGCTCGCGTTGTCGGCAAACAGCGGCTTGGGCATGAAGGTGGCGACCTTGCCGTGGCGGCGCGCAACGTTCTTGCAGATGTACTTGTACATCATCACGTTGTCTGCCATGCGCATCAGTGGCGCAAAGCGCATGTCGATTTCATTCTGGCCGGCCGTGGCGACCTCATGGTGATGCACTTCGACCTGGATGCCGGCCTGCATCAGCGCGAGCACGATTTCGGAGCGGATGTCCTGCAGCGTGTCGCTTGGCGGCACGGGAAAGTACCCGCCCTTGTAGCGCTGTTTGTAGCCGAGATTGCCCCCGCCATAGGCGCCTTCGTCACGGCCCGAGGTCCATTCGCCTTCGGCGGATTCGACATGGTAGTAGCCAGAGTGCTGGTCCTGCCCGAAGCGGATGGAGTCGAAAATAAAGAATTCCAGTTCGGGGCCAAGGTAGCAAACCGTGGCAAGACCGGTTTGCCGGAGGTACAGCTCGGCCTTGCGTGCGATATGGCGCGGATCGCGCGAGTACGGCTGGTGCAGGACAGGGTCCAGCACGTCGCAGATCAGCGCCAGCGTTGGTGCTGCGCAATACGGATCGATGAACGCCGTGGCCGGGTCAGGCCTGACCAGCATGTCGGACTCGTGGATTTCCTGGAACCCGCGAATGGAAGACCCGTCGAAGCCGATGCCGACAGAGAATAAGTCGTCGTTGACTTCCGGCAGCGTGATCGAGAAGTGCTGCCACACGCCGGGCAAGTCGGTGAACCTGAGGTCAACCACCTGGATCGCGTGCGTCCGGATCAGATCGATGACCTCGCCGGGGTTTTGCGGCGGTATAACGTGATAGCTGCCGGGTTCTATTGAGACCATGCCCATATCCGCCTCCATCGTCTGCCCGCAGCCTAGTCCAAGATTAGTCTGTCGGATTCCGAATGGAAAGTGCCTTACCAACGACGCTGTTGTGGCATCCTTCCATTTCCAAGAAGAAAAAGTAGGGTAGGGGTCAACATGTATAAGGGCTTGCTGGTAGTTGCGGCCGCCGCGGCCGCCTTCATCTATTACAAAACGCACGCGCCTTTGGCAAATCCCGTTGCCCAGGCCGAGCCACAGCAGATCGAGGCTCCAGCAGTGGCAGCCACGGCGGAACCGGCATTCCGCTGCGAGGGCAAACAGCACTGCAGCCAGATGGCATCCTGCGCGGAAGCGCGCTTCTATCTGAAAAACTGCCCGGCGGTAAAGATGGATGGGGACGGCGACGGTATTCCATGTGAGACGCCGCCCCTCCAGTGCATGTTTTGACGTGCCGCTTGCTGTCCGACACCGGAACCACGCAATGCGTCATGTGACCGACCGGCACGGGCCGCCACGAAGTCAATGGCTCAGCTTGCCCGATCATCGATCACCTGCTGCAGCGCCTGCACGAATTGCCTGACTGCTGGCGTCGCTACCTCCTCGTCGAACGCGAATTCCACGTCGAAGCGGTCAGCGACCTCAGGCAGTGGCACCAGCCGCACGGTCGGCGGACAGACGGTTGACAGGCTTGCGGGGACAAACGCGCAACCCATCCCCGCCGAAACCAGACCGAGCACGGTCGGGATGTCGCTGCCCACCTGGGCCACGCGAGGCGAGAAGCCGGCGCGCTCGCACTGCGTCATCAGGAAGCGATGCTGGGACGAGGACCGCGCCGGATCGAACCAGACGAAGGGCAGATCCGCCACGTCCGCCAGTCGTTTCGGCTGCTTGTGGCGGGCGGTCTGCGATGAAGGCATGGCCAATACGAAGCGGTCGCTGAGCAACACGATGCCAGTCAGATGCGGCGCCTCATGCCGACGCCAGGCCATGATGCCGCCATCCACCTGCCTGTTCCGGATCGCGGCAATCTGCTCCGTCGACAGCATCGGGTCCACCAGGACCTTGACTTCCGGGCACGCTATCCGGAAGGCCCGGAGCACCTCCGTCACGACGGCTGAACTCAGGTAGTTCGGCAACACACCAAGGCGCAGCTCGCCGAGCTGCCCGGCGGCGCAACGCAGGGCGCGATCGCGGCTGGCTTGCAGGTTTGCCAGAAGTTGTGTGGCATCCCTCAGGAAGCTCTCGCCCGCCACGGTGAGTTGCACGCCCCTTGCCTTGCGCGCCAGCAGTGGCGTACCGATGGCCGCCTCAAGTTCGATGATTTGCCGCGACAGGGCTGGCTGGACAATGCCGACGGCACGGGCGCCCGCCACCACGCTGCCGGCCTGCGCTACCGCGATGAAGTAGCGAAGATGCCGCAATTCAATGTTCCGCATACCGTTTCCGCCCATTCATTTCCATACTCATGAAGCATGGCTAGGCTACCTAAATAACATTGGTTTGCATAGCTTCCTGCGACTACGATGGCGCAGCTTCCCGCGTTGCGGGGACGGCTCGCTTTCCACATTTCGCTACCAAACATGACGCTTCACATCAGCACACCTTTTGTACAGTCCCAGCCCAATTCGCGGCGGCTCGGCAAACCGGTCTGGCTAAAGATGGAAGCCGCACAGCCGTCCGGGTCTTTCAAGCTTCGGGGTGTCGGAGCCTTGTGTGAAGCGCGGCACGCCGCGGGCGTACAGCGATTCGTTGCATCTTCAGGCGGAAATGCCGGGCTTGCGGCAGCCTATTGCGGACGCGAACTCGGCGTTCCCGTGGTGGTGGTGGTACCGGAGAGCACACCATCGCGAGCGCGCGACCTGATCCGCCTGGAGGGCTCGGAGTTGATCGTGCGCGGAGGCACATGGGCGGAAGCGCACGAGTTTGCACTGTCCCTGATCGGGCCACGCGATGCCTTCGTGCACCCGTTCGACGATCCGCTCATCTGGCAGGGGCACGCCACGCTGGTGGACGAGATCGCGGCATCCGGGCCGAAGCCAGGCGCCATCGTTCTTGCCGTGGGCGGTGGTGGCCTGCTGTGCGGCGTGCTGGAGGGGCTTCAGCGGAATGGCTGGTCCGACGTGCCTGTGATCGCGGTAGAAACCGACGGTGCGGACTGCTACGCCCGCTCGGTTGCCGAAGGCAGGCCGGTCGAACTCGCACAGATCACCAGCGTGGCGACGTCGCTTGGCGCCAGGCGGCCGTGTGATGGCGCGCTCCGATGGGCGCAGCGTCACGAGATCCACAGCGTCGTTGTGTCAGACAAACAGGCGGTGGAGGCAGCGATAAGGCTTCTTGACGAACACCGCGTCCTGGTTGAGCCGGCATGCGGCGCAGCCTTGGCGGCATTGGATTGCGACACCCCGGTGCTGCAGGCGGCGTCCAGCATTGCCGTGGTGGTATGTGGCGGGGCCACGGTGACGGCACAGCAACTGCTTGACTTTGCTGCAAGGCTGGACTGAGCGGGCTTAAGGTAGCAATTTGGTAAGCTCGGCTACCCGCCGGCGAGATTCGCCCGAATTACCTGGTTCCGGGGATGCCCCTCACGGCCGATTTCTGTCAGCCTGGCGTGATCCGGAGATCGGCCAATTCCGGTGGTACAGCTAAACTCTGGCCGTGACCGCACCGTACCCAATGAGCCAACCATTGACTGACACCGGCGAATCGGTGTTGCCCGCTCCCTTGCTGGTCGTCGAGGACGAGCCACTGATGCAGACCAGGCTACGCACGATCCTGGCCACGCTCGGCTATGCCGAGGAGGCCTTGTGGTTTGCCGGCAGCCTCGCCGACGCCAATGCGCTGCTAACCGCCCAGCCATTTGCGATGGTGCTGGTTGACGTCGGGTTGCCCGACGGCAATGGCATCGACCTCATTCGCGCGTTGCACGAGCGCGATCCTGCCTTGCCAACTCTGGTAATCTCGACCTGGAACACGGAGCGCGTCATCGTGAGCGCGCTGCAGGCGGGTGCCACCGGTTACCTGCTCAAGGAGCGCGACGACCTCGAGATTTCCTTGTCGATCCGCAGTGCGCTGCGCGGCGGAGCGCCGATCGATCCTTTTGTTGCCAGGCACATCCTTGATCTGGTCGCCACGACGGCACCATTGCCAGGCGGGGCGCAAATTCATGCGCGCCGATTGGTCGGCGCGTCGCCGCTGAGCGCACGGGAAATCGAAATCCTCTCGCTGGTCGGCAAGGGCCTGACCAATCGGGAGATCGCGGATTTGCTGTCCTTGTCCAGACTGACGGTCGAATGCCACATCAGGAACATATACAAGAAGTTGGCCGTCCACTCCCGCACGCAGGCCGTTTTCGAAGCGCGTGCGCATGGCTTGTTGCGCTGATCTTGGGCGCCACGCTCCTCGCCGGCGCTGCAAACGCGCAGGAAGGGCCGGGCGCCACCGCCTTTACCCGCATAGAGGCTGCCCGATCGACCTGGCAGGGTGATAGCCCGCCGGCGGCGGGCTGGGTCCCAGTGAAGCTGCCGGACGACTGGTCCTCGCGCTGGCCCGATTTCGACGGCGTGGTCTGGTACCGGCTGAGCTGGCAGTGCGCAGATGCAAGCCAACCCACGGCGCTGATGCTCGCTTACCTGAATATGGCGGGGGCGGTTTATCTCAACGGCAGCTTGCTGATGCGTGACGCGAGCCTCGTCGAACCGCTCACGCGAGCCTGGAATACTCCCCGTTATCAGTTGATATCTCCGCCGTTGCTGCGGGAGGGCACCAACACGCTGCTGATTCGCGTCTCGGGGCTGTCGGCATACCAACCCGGCCTTGGACCAGTATCGGTCGCCGACCCGGACCGCCTGCGGGCCGCTTACGAACAGGCCTACCGGCTGCGTCATGACCTGCAGTTGGTCAGCCTTGCAATCACCGTCGCGCTAGGTTGCTTCTTCTTTTCGCTCTGGGTGATGCGCCGGCAAGAAGTGACCTACGGATGGTTCAGCCTGATGTCGCTGGCCTGGTGGTGGGTGGCGCTGAATCAGGTGGCGACGAGCACCTGGCCGTTTGCCAGTACCGATGCCTGGGGGCGCGCAAATATCATCGCGCTGCTCATCTACAGTGCTGCCTTCACGATGTCCATGGTGCGCTTCTGCGAACGGCGCCTGCCGCGCATCGAAGCGGTGCTCTGGACGCTGGTAGTGTTGGGCGCCGCCGTCATGCTCGGGGCGCCGCACGGTTACCTGACCGACGTGCGCAACACGCTGACGGTGGGACTGGCGTGCAATTTCTTCGCGACGTGCCTCGTATTTCTCTGCTTTGCCGGGCGCAGTGGTCGCACCGACCATCGCATCCTCTCGTTTTGCATTGCAATTTTCCTTGTCGCCGCGGTACACGACCTGCTGAGCTTTCTTGGCATCCTCAAGGACAACCTCTACTACGCGGCCCTCACTTCGCAGTTCCAGATGATCGCCATGGCGCTGGTGCTGGCCTGGCGCTTCGTCGCCAACCTGCGCCGCATTGAACGATTCAATGACGAACTGCACTGCAAGATCGACGCGGCCAAGGCGGAGCTCGCAGCCAACCTGGATCGCCAGCGCGAGTTCGAAGTCGCCAATGCGCGGCTCAGTGAACGGCTCAATCTCGCACACGACCTGCACGACGGGCTCGGCGGCACGCTCGTCAGCGGAATTGCGACACTGGAGCGCATCCCTCACGACATCCCGCCAGGCCAGGTCCTGTCGATCCTCAAGGAGCTGCGCGACGACCTGCGCATCATCATCGATACCACCTCCAGCCAGCAGTTTGGCGAGCACGCGCTGGCAGGTCAGATCGTGCCGCTGCGGCACCGTCTTACGCGGCTGTTCGAGAGCCACGACATCGAGTGCCGGTGGCAGCTCACTGGCCTCGATCAATGCTATCTGCCGACTTCGCAAATTCTTGATGTCATGAGGACCTTGCAAGAGGCGCTGACCAATGTGCTGAAGCACAGCAAGGCGAGTCGCGCGGACGTCGTCCTGCGCAATGATGCCCGGGGGCTGGAGCTGGTTGTCAGCGACAACGGAATGGGCTTCGAACCCGCCGCCATCGAACGGCATCCGGGCACCGGCATGCGCAGCATGCGCGCGCGTACCCGGCGTCTTGGCGGGACGCTCAGCGTGCGATCCACAGGGGAGGGGACAATGCTGACCGTGCGTATCCCAATCGCGGCCGACACCCTTGGATCACCACTTGACCTGCAGCCCGGCCGATCCAGTGATCGAGTTCCTGACCCTGGCATTACCCCCCGTGGCCCAAAGCCTGCCGGCTTCGCCATAGAGACTGATCCTCCGGTTCAGGGCCAAGGTTAGGCCGCCGGCGAGACGAACATAGTCAATGTTGAACGGGCTGCGGATGCATTCGAACCCTCGAAGCCGGGTGCAGGTCGTTCGCTGACGATCCCACGGCCAACTTCCGTAGACGACCCAGAACGGCCAACCGATTGGTCGTGGTAGAGTCGACCATCATTTCTTATCGTGTAGCCTTATGTCGCCACCCGTTGAGATTCCGGCAATTGTTCCCGCGCAAACCGCGCTGGTGGTCATGCATTATCAGACCGACATCCTGGCGCTATTTCCCTCGGTCGCGCCCACTCTGCTCTCCAACACGCGCAAGCTGTGTGACGCCGCGCGGGCCAGGGGCGTCAGCGTTTATTTTGCCAAGATCCACTTTGCTCCAGGCTATCCGGAAGTCAGTCCGTTGAACCGGAACGGGCAGGGAATCAAGCAGCTTGGTCTTTTCGTCGACGACCAGATCTCGCCGGAACTCGGCCAGCAGGCCACCGAGCCGCTGATCATCGCGCATCGCGCCAGCGTGTTCTTTGGTACTGACCTGCAGGTACGGCTTTCCGCGCAGGGTATCGATACCCTGCTCATGGTGGGCATTGCTTCGACCGGTGTGGTGCTGTCGTCGGTCGCCTATGCGAGCGATGCGGACTTCCGGCTATTCACGGTCAAGGATTGCTGCTACGACCCGGATCAGGTCGTGCACGACCATCTCTTTTCAACGGCGTTCGATTCGCGCACAACGGTGCTTTCGCTCGCTGATGCCTTGCGCTTGCTTGCCTAGCATTTCGACCTGCCAGGAGTGCCGCCGCGCCATCTCTCAGGCAGACGGGAAGAGCAGATGATCGGTCAGGTTGCCCTTCAGATCGAGCATCGAATAATTCCGGCGGCTGAAGCGCCAGCGTCCGTCGACCTTTTCGAAGGCGTCATGATAGCGACCGGCCGCAATCACCTGCAGCGCGATTCGGTCGGATGCCTGAAGGACCGTGTAGTACGATCTGACGGTAGCTGTCAGCTTGCCCGAAGCAATCTCAATGATCGGATTGCTGATGACATGCCGGGTTCTGGGCGTTCCATCCGCATGCAATTTCACATAGGCTTGCCAGAGCTTGAGCATGGCCTCGGAACCTCGCAGCACTGCATCTCCGGTGTCGATCTCTGCATGCTCGAACAGTGCGGCGACCCCAGGCAGATCGCCGGCGTCCATGCGCTCGGCATAGATGTAGAGGAGATTGGCAAGCTGCACGGCATCCTCGGTCATCGACTCGTCTCCGGTGGTTTGCGAGGATTAAAGCAGTCCGGCGCTACTCCGGCATCGTCCGCTTGGAGTACGAAGCCCTTACCCCATCCCCACCACACTGGACAGCAACATCTTCACCAGCAGCGCCTGCCGCGTCGCCCCGGTCTTGGCAAAGATGCCCCGCAGGTGCGCCCGTGCCGTGTTCTTCTTGATGCCGAGCCGCATCGCGGCTTCGTCCAGCGTCAGCCCGTCGACCATCAGCAAAGCCAGTTCGATCTCGGTCGGGGTCAGGTGGAACAGCTTGCGCAGGTTGGCGTGGGTGTTGCGCGGCGATCCCGCCGGGTCGCGGATGAACACCGCCACCGCGGGTCGGCGCGACTTGTCTTCGCTGCGATAGCTGAGCGGGATCGGCCGCACCAGCACGCTCAGGGGCGTGGGCGCGGCGGGCCGGCTCAGCGTGGTGACTTCGCTGCGCGGTGCGGCCAGCGCGTGGGCCTGGGCCGCGCCTTCCAGGATCTTGCGGAACCTGCGGTTTTCCACCGGGCAGTGCGCGTGCAGCGCGCCGTCTGACAGGTAGAGGCCGTCGCGCGCCTGCAGCAGGCGGCCGGCGACGTCGTTGGTCCGGATGGTCCTGCCGTGTTCGTCCAGGATCACCGTGCCGACCTGCAGCCGGTCGACGGCATCCGCGTACAGGGACCGTTCGGATGCAAGCACGTCGAGCGCGGCATGCAGGTCCACTGCGCGCTTCAGGTGCGGCAGCAGGCCGTGCAGCAGTGCCTTGTCGGCCTCGCCGAAGTCCTGTCCCGCGTGGACGCGGCTGATGAACAGCGCGCATTCCACGCCGTCGGGCGTGACCAGGTTGGCCGCCAGGATATAGCGCAGGCCCAGCGGTTGAAGGTATTGCGTGTAGAAGGGGTGTGCCAGCCAGCCGGCTTCGCCGAACAGTTCGTCGGCGCTGAAGAGCCGGTCCGGGTGCAGGTCCAGGAAGGGGCACAGCGCGTAGTACTGCTCGCTGTACGAGGGCTCGCCCGGCAGGTGCGGGCCGTAGTCGGAGGCATTGACGATCAGGCCCGGCCGGTCGGTGGCAGGGTGGCGCAGCACCAGCGTGACGAAGGCGGCGCCCAGGCGCTGGCGCACGCTTTCCAGGAAGCCGGCCCAGGGCATGGCTTCGGTCGGGCCCTGGTAGAGCTGGGCGAGCAGGGCGCTCAGCTCGGCGGCGGGCAGGGGGGCTGGCAGCATGATGGCGGTCCGTCGGGTCGTGGCAACAGTCAAAAGCGCGAATCTCGCCCCTGATTGCTGACAAAACCCGCATGCCGCGGGTTTGCTCCCCTCTCCCGCTTGCGGGAGAGGGGCCGGGGGAGAGGGCAGGCATTGGCAGTATCGACAGCCTGCACTTCGTCGACACACCGGCCCTCTCCCCAACCCTCTCCCGCAAGCGGGAGAGGGAGCACACAACTGGTCATTCAGACTCAATGGCACTTGGCAAGCTTGTCAGCACTCCGAGACGCAAATCCCGCCGTTCCCATCGTACCGACCCCGTCCGTCGCCTCATCGTCCGTTCGGCCTAGGGCTTCTCCCGCAGCCACGCCACGATCCGCTCCGCCGCCTGCTCCGCGGTGTCGGCGGTAGTGTCGATGCGGATCTCGGGCCGCTCGGGCGGCTGGTACGGCGAATCGATGCCGGTGAAGTTCTTCAGCTCGCCGCGCCGCGCCTTGCGGTACAGGCCCTTGGGGTCGCGTTGCTCGGCCACCGCCAGCGGCGTGTCAATGAAGACTTCGACGAAATCGCCGTCGCCGGCGAGCGCGCGGGCCATCTCGCGTTCCGAGCGGAACGGCGAGATAAAGGACACCAGCACGATCAGGCCCGCATCGAGCATCAGCCTTGCCACTTCCGCCACGCGCCGGATGTTCTCGACGCGGTCGGCCTCGGCGAAGCCCAGGTCCTTGTTCAGGCCGTGGCGCACGTTGTCGCCGTCGAGCAGGTAGGTGTGGTGGCCCAGCGCGTGCAGGCGCTTTTCCACCAGGTTGGCGATGGTGGACTTGCCCGCGCCGGAGAGCCCGGTGAACCAGACGATGCGCGGCGACTGGTGCTTGAGCGCGGCATGGGCGCGGCGGTCCACGTCGATGGCCTGCCAGTGCACGTTCTGCGCCCGGCGCAGCGCAAAGTGCAGCATGCCGGCGCCGACCGTGTTGTTGCTGAGACGGTCGATGATGATGAAGCCGCCCAGCTCGCGGTTGCGCGCGTAGGGATCGAAGGCCACCGGCTGGTCCAGGTGCAGGTTGCACACGCCGATCTCGTTCAGCTCCAGCGTGCGCGCGGCCAGGTGTTCGAGCGTGTTGACATTGACCTTGTACTTGGGCTGCGCCACGGTCACGCCCACGGTGCGCGTGCCGAGCTTGAGCAGGTAGGGGCGCCCGGGCAGCATGGCGTCCTCGTTCATCCACACCAGCGTGGCCTCGAACTGGTCGGCCACTGCCGGCGGGTCTTGCGGGCAGGCCAGCACGTCGCCGCGGCTGATGTCGATCTCGTCCTCCAGCGTCAGCGTCACCGCCTGGCCGCGCATGGCGTGCTCGCACGCGCCGGCGGCGCCGACGATGCCGGCCACGCGGCTCTCGCGGCCCGAGGGCAGCGCGCGCACGCGGTCGCCACGGCGGATCTCGCCGGCGCTGACGGTGCCGGCAAAGCCGCGGAAGTCCAGGTTGGGCCGGTTGACCCACTGCACCGGCAACCGGAACGGTTCGCCTTGCACGGGCGCGTTGTCGATCGGCACGTTCTCCAGGTGGGCCATCAGCGTCGGGCCGTGGTACCACGGGGTATTGGCGCTGGGCTCGGTGATGTTGTCGCCGCGCAGGGCCGACATCGGAATGCAGGTGATATCGGTCAGGCCGATCTGCCGGGCGAACTCCCGGTACTCGTTCTCGATGCGCGTATGGACCTCGCGCGAGTAGTCGACCATGTCCAGCTTGTTGACGGCCAGCACCACACGGCGAATGCCAAGCGTGGCCACCAGGTAGCTGTGGCGGCGCGTCTGGGTCTGCACGCCGCGGCGCGCATCCACCAGCAGGATGGCCAGGTCGGCGGTGGAGGCCCCGGTGACCATGTTGCGCGTGTACTGTTCGTGCCCGGGCGTGTCGGCGACGATGAACTTGCGCTTGTCGGTGGCGAAGAAGCGGTAGGCCACGTCGATGGTGATGCCTTGTTCGCGCTCCGCGGCCAGGCCGTCCACCAGCAGCGCGAAGTCGAGGTTCTCGCCCTGCGTGCCCATTTTCTTCGAGTCGGCCTCCAGCTGGGCGAGCTGGTCTTCGAACAGCATCTTGGATTCATACAGCAGCCGGCCGATCAGCGTGCTCTTGCCGTCGTCGACGCTGCCGCAGGTGATAAAGCGCAGCAGGCTCTTGTTTTGCTGGGCGCGCAGGTAGTGGGCGATCTCGCCCGAGGTGCCGGTGGCTTGCGCGGCGTCCTGCGCAAGCGCGGGCGCGGTGTCGATCAGGGTTTCCATCAGAAGTATCCCTCCTGCTTCTTTTTTTCCATCGATCCGGCCGAGTCGCTGTCGATCAGCCGTCCCTGGCGCTCCGAGGTGGTTGCCAGCAGCATTTCCTGGATGATGCCGCCGAGGGTGTCGGCCTCGCTCTCGATCGCGCCGGTGAGCGGGTAGCAGCCCAGCGTGCGGAAGCGCACCTTGCGCAGCTGCGGCGTTTCTCCGGGGCGCAGCGGCAGGCGCTCGTCGTCGACCATGATCAGCGTGCCGTCGCGTTCCACCACCGGGCGCTCCTTGGCGTAGTAGAGCGGCACGATGGGGATGTCGTTCAGGTAGATGTATTGCCAGATGTCCAGCTCGGTCCAGTTGGACAGCGGGAACACGCGCAGGCTTTCGCCCTTGCGCTTGCGGGTGTTGTACTGGCGCCAGAGCTCGGGGCGCTGCATCTTCGGGTCCCAGCGGTGCTGGGCGGTGCGTACCGAGAACACGCGCTCCTTGGCGCGGGACTTTTCCTCGTCGCGGCGCGCGCCGCCGAAGGCGGCGTCAAAGCCGTAGTGGTCCAGCGCCTGCTTCAGGCCCTGGGTCTTCCACACGTCGGTATGGACGGCGGAGCCGTGCTCGTGCGGGCTGATATTGCGCGCCAGCCCTTCAGGGTTGACATGCACGCGCAGGTCCAGGCCAAGCCGCGCGGCGGTCTGGTCGCGGAACGCGATCATCTCGCCGAACTTCCATGTGGTATCGACATGCAGCAGCGGGAACGGCGGCCGCGCGGGATGGAAGGCCTTCATGGCAAGGTGCAGCATCACGGCGCTGTCCTTGCCGATGGAATAGAGCATGACGGGGTTTTCGCATTCCGCCACCACCTCCCGCATGATGTGGATGCTCTCCGCCTCCAGTTGCTCCAGGTGGGTCAACATCGGGATCTCCTCTTGGTTTGCCGGCGCCGTGCAGGGATGTCGCGGCGGTCTGGCATGGGCACAAGGTAGCGAGCCGGGGCCCTTCGCCACTTCGTCCGGGCGGACTAAGAAATCGCGGGACGCGGCGCGCATTTCCTAGTCCACCCGGACGAGGCTGGGGCGGCCCCGCGCTCGGTATCGTTGCTTCGCTGACGAACCACGGGAGCAGGCAGATGGCGAACTCCGCCGAAGAACAATTGCTGAGCGGCCAGACCTGGGCCGAGTTTTGCGAGGTGCTCAAGCGCAGCGGGCAGCAGATCCTGCGCCCGGAGGCCCCCTCGGACGCGCTCACGCGCGCCGAGGGCTTCCGCTACCTGAGCCGCCTGCTGCGCATTGCGCTGGAGATGCATGTGGAATTTGCCGATCCGGCGTTTCCCGGCTTCTTCTCGCCGTCGCACGAAACCGCCAAGATCGGCGCGGACAATCCGGACAACCTGTACCGATACGCACGCCTGGACGGCAGTGCCGAGTACCGCATCCGCGGCCGGCGCGGCACGGTGGCGTACCTGAGTTTCGGCACGCAGAAGGGCGGCTATGAAACCGACGGGCGCATGGTCCAGACCGGCTTTCTCGACAGCAACAAGCTGGCAGTGGCGGCCGATGGCAGTTTCGAGATCGCCCTCAGCGCGCGCCAGCACGAAGGCAACTGGGTGCGCATGGAGCCGGGCACCAACGCGCTGGTGGTGCGGCAGACCTTTATGGACCGCAAGGCCGAGACCCCGGCCGAACTGCACATCGAGCGCCTCAATGGCAGCGACAAGCCGCCAGTGCTCGACGCTGAACGCCTGCATGGCGGCCTGCTGCGCGCCGCTGGCTTTGTCGAGGGGACCGCGCGCATCTTCGCCGACTGGGCCCAGGGCTATGGCGGCCATGTCAATACGCTGCCGCCCGCCGACCAGGCCGTATGCCAGGCGGCCGGCGGCGATCCCAACATCTTCTACTACCACTCCTGCTGGGCGCTGGCGGACGACGAGGCGCTGGTGGTCGAGGTGGACCGGGTGCCGGCCTGCGATTTCTGGAATTTCCAGATCAACAACTACTGGATGGAGTCGCTCGACTACCGCTACCACGACATCTGCCTGAACAAGCACAGTGCCCGGCTGGATGCCAACGGCGGCGTCACCGTCGTCCTCAGCGCGCGCGATCCGGGCCTGCCCAACTGGCTGGAAGCCGCGGGCCACCGCAACGGCACCATGTGCTGGCGCTGGGTGGGGGCGGCGCAGCCGGTGCATCCGCGCACGCGCGTGGTCAAGCTTGAATCGCTCAGGAATGAATGCAGGGAGAACGCATGAACACCATCGCATCCGACCACACCGCAGTGCTTGACGTGGAGCGACTGCTGGCACAGGCCAGCGCACAGGCCGGCGGACTGACTGACTTTGGCCCGGGCGATTACCGCGAGGCGCTGGCGGTGCTGTCCGACTCGCTTGCGCGCGAAGCCGGGCTGTCGCCGCAGGGCGCGCAGATGCTGCAAGGCAAGCTGCAGGCGCAACTGGTGAACCGGCTGGTGATCCAGGACTACTGCCGGCGCCATCCCGAAATCCTGGAAGAGCGCGTCGACGATCCGCTGGTGATCGTCGGCCTGCCGCGCACCGGCACCACGCTGCTGCAGCGCATGCTGGCCACGGACGCGCGCTTCCACTCGGCGGCGTGGTGGGAAACGCGCTACCCGGCGCCGCTGCCCGGCGAGGACGTGCGCGATGCCGGCCGGCGCATCGGGCTGGCGCGCGAGGAGGTGGCGCAGATGATCCGCTTTATCCCGGACATCCTCGCCATCCATCCGCTCGACGCGATGGCGGCCGATGAGGAATTCATGCTGATGGAGCATTCCTTCCTGTGCGCGATGGATTCCTACGCCAACGTGCCGTCCTATACCGACTGGCTGGCGCGCCAGGACCACACCCAGGTCTATGCCTACCTGAAGACCATGCTGCAGTTCCTGCAGTGGCAGAAGCGGCAGCGCGGCGAGCCGCCGGCGCAGCGGTGGGTGCTGAAGACGCCGCAGCACCTGCATACGCTGGAAATCCTGTTCCGGGTCTTCCCCGGCGCGCAGGTCGTGCTGACCCATCGCGACCCCGCCCAGACCATTCCGTCGATGGCCAGCATGGCGCATACGCTGTGGAAGCTGTACGCCGACGCGCCCGATGCCGCCACGGTGGGGCGGCAGTGGAGCGGGCAGATGCAGCGCGCCACCGCCCATGCCATGACGGTGCGCGACGGGCTGCCTGCCGATTGCTTCCTCGACGTGCGTTTCGAGGATACCGTGCGCGATCCCTTCGGCGTGGCGCAGGCGGTCTACCGCTTTGCCGGCATGCCGCTGACCGAGTCCGCGCGCGCCGGCATGTGGGTATGGATGGAGGGCAACCCGCGCAACCAGCGCGCGGCGCACGCCTATACGCTGGAGCAGTTCGGACTGAGCCAGGAACAACTGGAACGCGATTTCGCCGGCTACCGCGCACGGCACATCCTGAAGCAAAACTAAGACAGCGCACTGCGCATCACAGGAGACAACACCATGCTGTTGAAAGACAAGGTCGTCATCGTGTCGGGAATCGGTCCCGGGCTGGGCGTCAAGCTGGCCGTTGAGGCGGCGCGCGAAGGCGCCCGCGCCGTTGCCATCGCCGCGCGCACCGCGGCGAAGCTGGACGACGCCCAAGCCCGCATCGATGCACTAGGCGCCGACTGCGAAGTGCTCAAGGTGGTGACCGACATCACCGACCGGGCCCAGTCCCGGCACCTGGCCGGCGAGACCATGCGCCGCTTCGGCCGCATCGATGCGCTGGTCAACAGCGCCTTCCAGCATGGCAACTTCCCCGAGCCGGTGGAAGCGGCCGACCTGGATGTCTGGCGCCAGGTGTTCGACACTAACGTGTTCGGCACCATGACGCTGACGCAGGAAGTGGCGGCGCTGATGAAGCCGCAGGGCGGCGGCGCCATTGTCATGATCAACACCCAGGCCACGCGCAAGCCGATGCCCGGCGAATCCGGCTACGCGGCGTCCAAGGGCGCGCTGGCGGTGGCGGTCAAGTACCTGGCGCGCGAACTGGGCCCGCATGGCATCCGCGCCAACAGCATCTTCATGGGCTGGATGTGGGGCGAGCCGGTGCAGGGCTATGTGCGCCACGCCGCGGCCGAGCAGGGCGTGAGCGAGGACACCGTGATCGCGCCGGTGACCGCGCAGATTGCGCTGGGCCGCATGCCGACCGACGACGACTGCGCGCGCGCTGCGCTGTTTCTCGTGTCAGACTACGCCAGGGCCATCACCGGCGCTTCGCTCGATGCCAACGGCGGCGATTTCATGCCCTGAGTCCTGACCACACCAATGACACGCTACTTTGCCTTCAACGGCGACGCCGACGGCCTGTGCGCCCTGCAGCAGCTGCGCCTGGCGCAGCCCGGCGACGCCACGCTGGTCACCGGCGTCAAGCGCGATATCCGGCTGCTCGAGCGCATCGACGCCGGGCCCGGCGATACCGTGACCGCGCTGGACATCTCGCTGGAGCAGAACCGCGATGGCCTGATGCGGCTGCTCGGCGCCGGTGCGCGGGTGGACTACTTCGACCACCACCATGCCGGCGAACTGCCCGGGCATGCCGGCCTGTGCGCGCATATCGACGAGGGGCCGGAGGTCTGCACCAGCCTCCTGGTCGACCGCCACCTGGACGGCTGCCACCGGCGCTGGGCGATCACCGCCGCGTTCGGCGACAACCTGGGCAGCGTGGCGCGCGCGCTGGCGGCGCAGGCCGGGCTGGGCGAGCGCGAAACCGCGGTGCTGGAACAGCTGGGCACGTGCCTGAACTACAACGCCTATGGCGAGTGCGTGGCGGACCTGCATTTCGATCCCGCCGAGCTGGCGCGGCACATGCTGCCGTTTGCCGACCCGCTGGCGTTCGCCGCGCAATGCGGGGCCTATGCGGTGCTGTGCGACGGCTATGCGGACGACATGGCCCGCGCGCGCTGCCTGGCGCCCGCGCACGAAGTGCCCGGCGCCGCGCTGCTGGTGCTGCCTGACGCGCCGTGGGCCCGGCGCGCGATCGGCGTGCTGGCCAATGAACTGGTGCGCGGGCGGCCCGGCGACGCCATCGGCCTGCTCTCGCCGAAGTCCGGCGGCGGCTTTGCCGTCAGCGTGCGGGTGCCCGCCCACAGTCCCACCGGGGCGGCCGATTTCTGCCGCGGCTTCGAGACCGGCGGCGGCCGGCGCCTGGCAGGCGGCATCAACCACCTGCCGGACGCCGAAGTGGAGCGCTTCACGCGCTGCTTTGCAGATTGCTTCGGTCCCCGTTCCTGATAATTCAGCACGGCGGCACGAACTCGGTGACCTCCAGGTCGAAGCCGGTGACGGCGCGATACGGCACCGGGTGGCTGAGCAGGCGCAGCCTGTGCGCCCCCACATCGCGCAGGATCTGCGCCCCGACCCCCAGCGCGCGTTGCGCGAAGGCCGGCGCCGGCGTGGCGGCGGCCGGCGCTGCCAGCCGCTCCAGCCGCTGCTGCGGCGATTCGCGCTCATCCAGCAGCACCACCACCCCACAACCTTCGGCGCCGATGCGGGCGAGCGAGCGCTCCAGGTTCCAGGCGGGCAGGGCCGGCGCGCCGAAGCCGAGCACGTCGCGCTGCATTTCCACTGCCTGCACGCGCGTCAGCACCGGGCGCTGCGGGTCGGGCTGACCCAGCACCAGCGCCAGATGGAGCGCATCGACCGGCGCGTCATGGTAGGCGTGCACGGTGAAGCATCCATAGGGCGTAGCCAGTTCCGTCGAATGCGTGCGGCACAGTGCGCTTTCGGTCAGCAGCCGGTGGTGGATCAGCCCGCTGATCGAAACCGCCGGCAGGCCGTGGTGCCGCGCGAAGGCCAGCAGGGCGGGGCCGCGCAGCAGGTCGCCGTCGTCATCGAGCAGCATCGCGTAGGCGCCGGCGGCCACGCGCCCGGCCAGCGCCGGCAGGTCGGAGCAGGCCTCGGCAAAGCCCGCGCGGCGCAGCACGCCGTCGGGCTGGGCCACCACCGGGAAGATGTGGCCGGGCTGGACCAGGTCATGCGGCTGCGCGCGCGCTGCCGCCGCCACGCGCAGCGTGAGCGCGCGGTCGGCGGCGGAGATGCCGGTGCTGACGCCGCTGGCCGCTTCGATCGACACCGTGTAGCGCTCGCGCTGGCGGTGGTTCGCGGCCATCGGCGGCAGCTGCAGCAGCGCGCGGCGCGCCTCGGTGATTGCCATGCAGACCAGGCCGCGCGCCTCGGCGGCCATGAAGTTGACATCGGCCTCGCTGGCGCGCTCGGCGGCAACCAGGACGCAGCCGGTGGCCTCGTCGGTCTCGTCCTCGATCACCAGCACACGCTGGCCCGCGGCCAGTGCCGCGAGCACGTCGGCCATCGGCGGCAGTGTGGTGGCGCTCATGCTGCCTCCTGCCGGCTGGTACTGCCGAAGGCCTGGCGCAGCGATGCCGCGGCCGCATCCAGTGCATCGCTGGCGGCATCGATCATCCCCTGCATGCTGATAAAGCCGTGAAACTGGCCGGGCCAGCGGCGCACGGTGGCGCTGCCGCCCGCGCGCTGCAGGGCCTCGCCATAGGCCTCGCCCTGGTCGCGCAGCGGGTCGTATTCGGCGGTGATGATGGTGGCTGGCGGCAGGCCGTGCAGCTCGCGCTGGTGCAGCGGGCTGGCGCGCACATCGGTGGCGTCCGCCGGGTTGGCCAGGTACTGGGCGCGATACCAGTCCAGTTCCGCGGCACTGAGGAAGTAGTCCTGCGCGCATTCGCGGTAGCTGGCGCTGGCGGCCGTGGCGTCGCTGCAGTCCAGGTAGGGGTAGAGCAGCAGCTGGTGCCGCAGCGCGATGGCGCCGCCGCGCAGCTGCTGGCAGGCAACGGCGGCAAGGTTGCCGCCGGCGCTGTCGCCGGCCACGGCAAGGCGGGCCGGGTCGGCGCCCAGTTGCGCCGCATGCGCGGCGGCCCAGCGCACGGCCGCGACGGCGTCGTCGGCCGCGGCCGGGAAGCGTGCCTCCGGCGCGAGCCGGTAGTCGACCGACAGCACCAGCGCGCCGCTGCGGCGCGCCAGGCCGCGGCAGATGTTGTCGTGCGAATCGAGGCCGCAGAGGACAAAGCCGCCGCCATGGAAATAGACCACGAGCGGCAGTGCGGTGCCGTCGTCGGGCCGGTACAGGCGGGCCTTCAGCGGGCCTGCGGCGCCATCGATGGTGAGGTCTTGCTGCGCGGCGACGGTGTCGCCGGGCGCGAACGCGGGCATGGCAGCCAGCGCGGCACGGTAGTCGGCCGCGCGCAGCGCGGAAAAGTCGGGGCTGGGCATGGCGGCCATGGCTTCAAGCACGGCGCGGGCCTGGGGATCGAGCGGCATGGGGTCTCCTGGATTGCGGTGGGGAAATCGGTGTCAGAGCGCGAACGCCGGCGCGGTGCCGGCGGCAATGCCTTGCGCGCGCGCAAGCGCCGCATGCACGGCCTGCTCGTGCGGCAGGATCCAGAACTGGCCGGCCGAGACCCCGTCCAGGATGAAGCGCGCGACCGCGTCCGGCGTGATGCCGGCGGCAATGCCGCTGCGCAGCGCGCCGTTCATCTGGTCCACCTCCTGCGCGCCGCCGCCGTCGAGGCCGGCAGCGATGCCGGTGGCCACCGGACCGGGGCAGACCACGGACACGCCCAGCGGCAGGCCCGCGGCCTGCAGCTCCAGCGCGAGCCCTTCGGTGAGCGCCACCACCGCTTGCTTGGACAGCGTGTAGGGAGCCAGCCAGGGCCCCACGGCGAGGCCGGCCATCGAGGCCACGTTGACGATATGGCCGGCGCCTTGTGCCGCCATGCGCGGCACGAAGCAGCGCAGCGCGTGCAGCACGCTCCACAGGTTGACGCGCATCACGTGGTCGAACACTTCCGGCGGCAGCTCCCAGCAGCGGCCGGTGACGAGCACGCCGGCGTTGTTGACCAGCAGGTCGACGCGGCCCAGGCGCAGGAAGCTCTCTTCACATAGGTGCTCGATCTGCCGCGCGTCGCAGACATCGGTGGGCACGGCGATGACGTTCGCCCCCTGGCCGGCAAGCGCCTCGCGCACCGCTTCAAGCGCGCCGGCGTCGATATCGGCCAGCGCCAGCGCGTAGCCTTGCGCTGCCAGCGCCTGCGCGAGCGCGCGGCCGATGCCGTTGGCCGCTCCGGTGATCACTGCGGCCTGCTGCCGCGGGTTTGCCGCCATGGTCATGGTTCTCCGTGAAAAGAAGGCGGCGGGGATCGCCGCGCATGGCTGACTTGTAGCGGCAGCGCGGCGGCACGGCATCGTCTGTTTGGGTAGGACAGGGGGGCATCACACGGCGTGTAGGGGTTTGCCCTTGAACGGCCGGGATGGGTCTGTCCTTAGTCTGTTTGGAGTATGTGTTCGGCCCGCCGGCGCGTGAGGATTGGCCTGTCCCGCAGGACTAGTCCGGCCAGCGTGTGCAGCCGGTCTTGCCTAGGGCAAACCACGAAGGCGGGGGCAAGCCGCGACCCCTTTGCCGTCCCTATAATCAGGGCACAAAAAAGGGCCACAGAGCCCGTAGCAGGCCAGCGCCGACCCGGCACGCCCGAAGCGCTGCGCACGCCACAATGGAGACAGAGGAAAATGCTGATGGAGGTTAGCCAGAACCAGGCGGCCGTACACCTGTTCGCGCAGGCGACGGTGTCGCTGTCGGAGTTCAGCACATTGCTGGGCAATATCTACCAGGGCCCGATGGAGCAGGTGCCCTGGGGCAAGGCACTGGAACAGATCCGCCGCCAGCTCAATGCCAACTATTGCACCCTGATCCTGCGCTCGCCGGCCACGGACCGGCCCGGGCTGATGATCAATGCGTCCGAGCATGGCTCGACCTTGCCGGGCGAGACCTCCTACAACAACTACTACTACGCGCTCGACCCGTTCATCGGCCTGCCGTCGGACCGGGTGGTGACCATCGATGAGCATCTCGGGCCCGGCGCCTGGTGCCAGAGCGAGCTCTACCAGCAGTTCCTCAAGGACATCGGCATCCGCTACATCCTTGGCGCGGACCTGCGTACCGATGACGGCGTCGAATGCCGCTTCCGCGTGTGCCGCGAGCATGACGGACGCGACTTCTCCGCCGCGGACAAGGCGCTGTGCACCGCGCTGCTGCCGCACCTGAAGCGCGCGGTGGACCTGCACTCGCGCATCGACGTGGTTGAATCCGAGCGCACCGTCTATGCCAGCGCCATTGACCGCATGCTGGTCGGGATGGTGATCCTGGACGAGTCCGGCACCATCATCAAGACCAATGCCGCCGCCGATGAAATCCTGGGCGCCAAGGATGGCATCCGTGTCGCCAAAGGCAGCCTGGACGTGGAATACGGCCAGGAGAACCGCAAGTTCCAGCGCCTGCTGCGCCAGGCCATGATGGGCCATCTCGGCACCACGCCGGCGCTGATGGAAGCGATGTCGATCACGCGCCCGTCCGGCAGCGCCAGGCTGGGCGTGCTGATCCGCACCATCCCGCTCAGCGAGTGGTCCGAGGACAACCGCAAGCGCCCCGCCTGCGTGGTGTTCATCCGCGACCCCGAGCGGCGCTCGCAGGCCTCGCACGAGGTCGTGCGCCAGCTGTTCGACTTCACCCCGGCGGAGACGCAGCTGGCGCTGCAGCTGGCCAACGGGCTCACGCTCGATGAGGCTGCGGACGAGCTCGGCATCAGCAAGAACACGGCGCGCGCGCACCTGCGCGCGATCTTCTCCAAGACCGGCGTGACCCGGCAGGCCACGCTGGTGCGCATGCTGCTGAGCAGCGTGATTTCTCTCGGCTAAACCACGTAACGCACGTCAGGGCTTTGCGCTGAGCACCAGCGCAAAGCCTTCCGGCGTTTCCAGCACCGCGCGCGTCTCATGCGGCCCCTGCGCCGCGGGCAGCGTCACGCCGGCACCGGCACCCACCAGCCGCGCCATTGCCGCGGCGATATCGTCACCCTCATCCACCTTGAAGGCCAGCGCGGGCTGGTCCACCAGGCGTTCCTCGCCGGCCACCAGCGCCAGCGTCAGCGCGCCCGCGTCGAGCGCGCAATAGCGGTTTCCGTCGCGAAACTTCACCGGTAGTCCGAGTCCTTCCGTGAAGAACGGCAGCGCGGTGTCGATGTCCGCGACGGGGTAAAGCAGCAGCCTGGCTTGCATGATGTCCTGATCCTCCTGGTGAAAGCGGGCGTGATGCCCGCGGCCAATGATAGGGATGCTCCATGTCCTGTTCATAATCCAATCAGACGATGTTGCAACGCCTTGCGCCGACCACACTGCGATCACACAGGCCGTTTCGGGCCGGTGGCGCGGCAACGGGCGGCGCCCCGGCGGCGGTCCTGAACCATCAATGCCAGACAAGGGGACTGCAATGCGTTTTTCACTGATCTATGAAGCCCAGACCGTCGATGCCTCGCGTGCCGGCGACCACAAGGTGTTCGATGAAATCATGGAACAGGTGGTGCTGGCCGAGGACATGGGCTTTGACGTGGTCTGGGCGGTCGAGCACACCGCACTGACCAACTATGCGCACATGAGCGCGCCGGAAACCTTCCTGGCCTTCGTCGCCGGGCGCACGCAGCGCATCGGCATCGGCCACGGCGTGGTGTGCCTGCCGCCGGCGATGAACCATCCGGTCAAGGTGGCCGAGCGCATCGCCACGCTGGACATCCTGTCCGGAGGCCGCGTGCACTTCGGCGTGGGCAAGGGCGGCACCCAGCAGGAGGCCGGCACCTTCGGCTACGACCTGAACAGCCTGCACCCGATGATCGACGAATCGATGTACCTGATCCCGAAGATCATGACGCAGGACGAGATCGAGCACGACGGCGAGTTCATCAAGATCCCGCGCCGCCCGATCCACCCCAAGCCGCGCCAGGATCCGCACCCGCTGATGTACCTGGCCTGCACCAATGCCGACACGCTGCAGCGCGCCGGCGCGCGCGGCATGGGCGCGCTGGTGCTTGGCTTTGGCGGCCCCGAGGATGTCGCCAGGAAGAACGAGATCTACCGCGCCGCGTGGGAGACCCGCAAGCCGGAGGACCAGGTGGGCTTCCGCCCGCACCAGCACCTGGCCGCGCTGTGCCCGACCATCGTGCTGGAAGACGGCCTGGCCGCGCGCAAGATCGGCATCAAGGGCCAGCGTTATTTCATGGAGTCGCTGTCGTACTGGTATGCCGGCGGAGAGCGGCCCGACCCGTCCACCTGGGACGACGAGCATGTCACCGCCACGGACGCGCAGGGCAAGGCCGTCATCAACACCAAGTTCGCCTCAGAGAAGGTCTCGGTGGATTTCAGCGACCCGTCGATGATGATGCTCAACCCCAACCATGCCTACGGTACCGTCGAGGACTGCATCGGCTACGTGCAGCGCCTGATCGATTCCGGCGCCGACGAGATCCTGTTCATCTGCCAGATGGGCACGGTGCCGCAGTGGGCGCAGCTGGAAACCATCCGCAATATCGGCGAGCACGTGATCCCGCACTTCCGCAAGCAGGGACGGAAGCTGCGCGCGCTGGCTTGATCGGCGCTATGCAAGCCTGCGGGTTTGCTCCCCTCTCCCGCTTGCGGGAGAGGGGCCGGGGGAGAGGGCCAGAGCATCCACGAAGTCCCACTCACCAAATCGCGACATAGCTAGTCCCAACAGACGATGGCACCCGGCCCCACCGGTGCAAACATCAAGGCCAGCTACAAGACCAAGCAACAAGGAGACCGCGGTGCATCACGACAACAATCCCAAGGAACTGGCGGCACGGCTGATCGCGCGTGCCGAGCAGATGATTCCGGTGCTGGCCGAGCGCGCCGCGCAGGCCGAGGCCGAAGCGCGCATTCCCGCCGAGACCATTGCCGACATGCAGGCCGCGGGCTTCTTCAAGGTGCTGCAGCCCCGCCGCCACGGCGGCTACGAACTCGATCCGCAGACCTTCTTCCGCATCCAGATGGCGCTGGCCAAGGGCTGCATGTCCACCGCCTGGGTCTATGGCGTGGTCGGCGTGCACAACTGGCAGCTGGCACTGTTCGACGAGCGCGCGCAGCAGGAAGTGTGGGGCAGCAACCCTGCCACGCTGATCGCCTCGACCTATATGCCGGTGGGCAAGGTCACGCCGGTCGAAGGCGGCTATCGCTTCTCCGGCCACTGGAAGTTCTCCAGCGGCAGCGAACTGTGCGACTGGATCTTCCTGGGCGGGCTGGTGCCGCCGGCCGAGCCGGGCGGCGCCTATGACTACCGCACCTTCCTGCTGCCGCGCTCCGACTACAAGATCGTGCGCAACTGGGATGTGCTGGGCCTGCGCGCGACCGGCAGCCACGATATCGTGGTCGAGGACGTGTTCGTGCCCGAGTACCGCACCCACCGCGCCGTCGATGGCGCCATGGGCACCAGCCCGGGGCTGGCGGTCAATGACGTTCCGCTGTACCGGCTGCCGTTCGCGCAGATCTTCGTGCGCGCGGTGTGCACCGCCTGCATCGGCGCGCTGGAAGGCACGCTCGATGACTTTGTCGCCTATGCCGACGGCCGCGTCAGCAGCAACGGTGGCGGAAAGACCGCGGAAGACGGCGGCGCGCAGATGGCTTGCGCCAACGCGCAGGTCGCCATCGACGAGATGCGGACCATCCTTGAGCGCAATTTCGACGAGCTGCTGGCCGTTGCGCGTGAAGGCGGCCAGGTGCAGACCCCGCGCCGCCTGCATTTCCGCTACCAGTCCGCGCAAGTGGCCGAGCGCTGCGCGCAGCTGGCCAACGGCCTGCTGCGCTATGCCGGCGGCAACGGCATCTACCGCAGCAACCCGATGGTGCGCCGCTTCCTCGACCTGCATGCGGCCCGCGCCCACTACGCCAACAACCTGGACCGCTTCGGCCAGAACCTGGGCGGCGTGATGATGGGCCGCGCCAACACTGACTTCTTCATCTGAGCCGCGCGCCGCACGGAGATCCAATATGAGCCAGAGCAGAGCGCGCATGCAGCCCAGCGAGTTCGACGTGGTGGTGGTCGGCTCGGGCGCCGGCGGCATGCTGGCCGCCTGCCGCGCCGCGGACCGCGGACTGTCGGTGGTGGTGCTGGAAAAGAGCAGCCAGTACGGCGGCACCTCGGCGGTGTCCGGCGGCGGCATCTGGATTCCGCTCAACCACCATATCGCGCCGGCGGGCGGGCGCGACGACTACGCCACGGCGCTGGAATACATCCTGGCGTGCGCCGGCGAGCACGGCGATCCACAGCGCGTGCGCGCCTATCTTGAGCAGGCGCCCCGCATGCTCCAGTACCTGGAGCAGCAGGCCGGCGTGCGTTACTACACGCTGCCGCGCTACGCGGACTACTTCCAGAAGGTTCCGGGCGCGATGCCGGGCTACCGCGCGCTCGACCCGATGCCGTTCGACGGCGCGCAGCTGCGCGAGGAATTCGCACGGCTGCGGCCGCCGTCGCCGGGCACGCTGGTGGGCGGGCGCGTGGCCGTGACCTCGGCCGAGGCGCATGCGCTGCTGTGCCGCGCGCCCGGCTGGCTGGGCCTGGCGGTGCGCCAGTTTGCCCGCTACTGGCTGGACCTGGGCTGGCGCCGCAAGACCCGGCGCGACCGCCGGCTCACGCTCGGCAACAGCCTGGTCGGCGGCCTGCGGCGGGCCATGATGGACCGCGCGATTCCGCTGTGGCTCGACACCGCGCTGCAGGACCTGATCGTCGAGGATGGCACCGTGCGCGGCGTGCGCGCGGTGCAGGACGGGCGCGTGGTGGAGATCCGCGCGCTGCGCGGCGTGATCCTGGCCGCCGGCGGCTTCGAGCGCAACCAGGCCATGCGCGAACAGTACCTGCCGCAGCCGACCCAGGCCGCCTGGAGCGCGACCCCGCCCAACAACACCGGTGACGGCATCCGCGCCGCCCAGGCCGCCGGCGCCGGCGTGGCGCTGATGTCCCACGTCTGGGGCGCACCCACCGTGCATGTGCAGGGCGAGGAAAAGCAGCGCGCGCTCTTTATCGAGCGCGCCATGCCCGGCTGCCTGGTGGTGAACGGGCAGGGTCGGCGCTTCGTCAACGAGGCTGCGCCGTATTCCGAGTTCGTTCCCGCCATGTACCGCGACCACGAGAAAACCGGCAGCAGCGTGCCGGCGTGGATGGTGTTCGACGCCGCCTTCCGCCACAAATATCCGTGCGGGCCGATCCTGCCCGGCTCGGTCATGCCGGACCGCGGCATTCCGGCAAGCCTGTCCGGCATCCTGGTGCGCGCCGACTCGCTGGCGCAGCTGGCGCAGCGGATCGGTGTCGATGCCGGCGGCCTGGCCGACAGCGTGGCGCGCATGAACCACTATGCTGCCACCGGCGTGGACGAGGAGTTCGGCAAGGGCGACAACCTGTTCGATACCTACTACAGTGACCCGGCAGTGCGGCCCAACCCGTGCCTGGCGCCGATCGGCAAGGCGCCGTTCTACGCTGTGCGCATCGATGCCGGCGACATCGGCACCAAGGGCGGCCTGGTGACGGACGCCAGCGCGCGCGTGCTGCGCGACGACGGCAGCGCCATTGCCGGGCTGTTCGCCATCGGCAATACCAGTGCCTCGATGATGGGCACCAGCTATCCCGGCGCGGGCTCGACACTGGGCCCGGCCATGACCTTCGGCTTTATCGCTGCCGACGTGCTCTCTCAGAACGCGCGCCAGCCTGCCGCCGCGCCCCATGCTCAAACCGTACAGGAGGCCCTATGAGCGCCAACCCCGAACCCAGCACCGCGCTGCGCGAAGACATGCTGATGGCGATGCGCCGCATGGCGCGCTCGGTGGCGGTGATCAGCTGCCGCCATGGCGAGCGCCGCTATTCGATGTCCGTGACCGCGGTCGATTCGCTGTCCGCGGACCCGCCTTCGCTGCTGATCTGCATCAACCGCAATTCTTCGATCTACCCGCCGCTGGATGCCGGCGCGGACTTCTGCATCAACCTGCTGGCAGCCGACCACCGCGATATCGCAGTGGATTGCAGCGGCCGGCTCAAGGGCGAGGAACGCTTCACCAGTGGCGAGTGGGAGGACGATCTGCTCGGCGTGCCGTGCCTGCGCGATGCCCAGGCGAACCTGGTGTGCCAGCAGGATGGCCGCTTCGACTACGGCACGCACGCGGTCTTCATCGGACGCCTGCGCGAGGTAAAGCTGGCTGGCGAGGTGTCGCCGCTGGTCTATGTCGATGGTGCCTACACCACGTCCGCGCCGCTTGGCGCACTGTGTTCGGCCTAAGCCGGGAGCGCAAGCCAGCATGTACCCTCCGACCGATTCCGCCACGCCGGTCCACGCGCCGCTGCGCCTCGACGATCCGGACGCACACCCGTGGCAGGCCGCCTGCGATGCCGTGGTGGTGGGCTTCGGCGCCGCCGGGGCCTGCGCCGCGCTGGAGGCCGCGCATGGCCGCGCGCGCGTGATCGTTGCGGAACGCTTCGAAGGCGGGGGCGCCAGCGCCAAGAGCGGCGGGGTGGTCTACGCCGGCGGCGGCACGCCGTACCAGTCCGCCGCGGGCTACGCCGATACACCGCAGGCGATGGCGGACTACCTGCGCCAGGAGACGGGCGGGGTCGTCAGCGATGCCACGCTGCAGGCGTTCTGTCAGCGCAGCCGCGAGATGATCGGCTGGCTTGAAGGCCTGGGCGTGGGCTTTGCCGCCACCGTGCCGCCGCGCAAGACCTCGTATCCGGCGCAGCCCTACTACCTCTACTACTCCGGCAACGAAGCGGTCGCCGCCTACGCGCAGCATGCCGCGCCCGCGCCGCGCGGTCACCGCGTGAAAGGCCCCGGCATGTCCGGCCGCACGCTGTACGCCGTCCTGCGCGCCGCCGTGCAGGCCCGGCCGGAGGTGACGGTGATGCGCCAGACCGCGGCAAGGCGGCTGATTCTCGACCAGGACGGCGCGGTCGTCGGCATCGAGCTGTGGCAGCTGCCGCCGGGCCGCCACCAGAAACGCCACGCCCGCCTGGCGCGCCTGGCCGAGCGCCTGCACAACGCAGCGCCTGCGCTGGCCGACCTGCTGCGCGAGCGCGTGCTGCAACTGGAACTGCGCCATGCGCGCCCGGTCGCGGTGCGCACCGGCGCGGTGGTGCTGGCCACCGGCGGCTTTATCTTCAACCGCGCCATGGTGGCGCGCCACGCCGGCAAATACCTGCAGAACTGGCGCCTTGGCGCGACCGGCTGCGACGGCAGCGGCATCCGCCTTGGTGAGTCGGCGGGCGCGGCCACGCGGCACCTGGAGCGGGTCTCGGCATGGCGCTTCATCAATCCGCCGTTCGACTGGGCGCGCGGCTGCGTGGTCGATGCGCAGGGCGCGCGCATCGGCAACGAGGAAACCTACGGCGCCACCCTTGGCCACGCCATCTGCGAACGGCATGGCGGGCGGGCCTGGCTGGTCCTGAACCGCGAACTGGCGCGCGCCGCGCTGCGTGAATGCCTGGGCGGCCGGCTGTGGGCCTTCCAGGCCTTGCCCGCGGCGCTGCTGATGCTGGCGGGGGCGCGGCGTGCCTCCAGCCTCGAAGCGCTTGCCGGCAAGCTGGGCATGCCCGGCGCGGCGCTGCGGGCCACCGTCGATGCCTATAACGCCGCGGCCCGCGGCGAGATCCCCGATCCGGCCGGCAAATCGGCGCCGATGTGCGCGTCGCTCGAAACCGGGCCGTGGCTTGCCATCGACATCTCGGCCAACAGCCGCGTCTTTCCGTGCCCTGCCATCACGCTGGGCGGATTGTCGGTGGAAGAGTCCAGCGGCCGTGTACTGGCCGCCGCTGGCGGGGCGCCCATTCCAGGGCTCTACGCCGTGGGCCGCACTGCCGCTGGCATCGCATCCAACCATTACGTAAGCGGCCTGTCGCTTGCCGACTGCATCTGGTCGGGGCGCAACGCGGGCCGCCATCTGACACGACAGCCTGCCGGCGACCGGCAGGCACACACCAACGAGGAGCCCACCCATGAGCCAACGTACTGAAGGAAAGATCGCCATCGTCACCGGGGCCGCCAGCGGCGTCGGCAAGGAAGACGCGCTGCTGCTGGCGCGCGAGGGCGCGCGCGTGGTGCTGACCGACCTCAACGAGGAGGCGGGCCATGCGCTGGCGCGCGAGATCGGCGAGACCGCGCTGTTCGTGCCGCATGACATCGCCAGCGAAGCCGGCTGGCAGCAGGTGATGGCGCGCACCGAAAAGCAATTCGGCGCCCCCAGCGTGCTGGTCAACAATGCCGCCATCCTGTTGCTGGGTTCGGTCGAGGACGCCACGCTGGAGCAATGGCAGCGCGTGATGCGCATCAATGCCGACGGCTACTTCCTCGGCTGCAAGTACGGCGTGGCCGCGATGAAGGCGGGCGGCGGCAGCATCGTCAATATGTCGTCGGTGGCGGCGCTGGGCGGCATGGGCGCGTTCTGCGCCTACAGCGCGAGCAAGGGCGCGGTGGCTGCGCTCACGCGCGCGGTGGCGGGGCACTGCAAGCAGAGCGGCTACCGGATCCGCTGCAACTCGATCCACCCGGACGGCATCCTTACGCCGATGACCGCGGCCTTCCTGCCGGGCGGTGCCACGGCCCTGCCGGAGGAGGTGGGTGGCGCCGAGCCGATGCAGCGCATGTGCCATCCGCGCGACGTGGCCAACCTGGTGCTGTTCCTGGCCTCCGACGAATCGCGCTTTATCAACGGTGCGGAACTGCGTATCGACAACGCGCAGACCATCATGGGCGTGGCCTGACCCCGCCCTCAAGCAATAGAAGGACATCATGGCGCCAGTGCAATTCCACCGGCTGCAGATCGCCGAAGTCGTCACGGAAACTGACCAGGCGCATTCGCTGGTATTCGCGCTGCCGGACGGCCTGCGCGATGCGTTTGCCTACCGTCCCGGGCAGTTCCTGACCCTGCGCGTGCCCGTGGACGGCGTGCCGCTGCAGCGCTGCTATTCGCTGTCGAGCACGCCTGAGGTGGACAACGCCCTGCGCGTGACGATCAAGCGCGTGCAGAGCGGGCGCGTGTCCAACTGGATCTGCGACCACCTGGGCGCGGGCGATACGGTCGAGGTGATGCCGCCCGCCGGGGTGTTCACCCCGCCCGCGCTGCATGGCGATTTCCTGCTGCTGGCCGGCGGCAGCGGCATCACCCCGGTGCTGTCGATCGCCAAGGCGGCGCTGTGCCACGGGCGCGGCGCGGTCACGCTGGTCTATGCCAACCGCGACGAGCGCTCCATCATCTTCCGCGAGGCGCTTGCGGAACTGGCGCGCAACCACCCCGGCCGGCTGCGCGTGATCCACTGGTTGGACAGCGTGCAGGGGCCGCCCACGCAGCGCCAGATCGAGGAACTGGTGCGGCCGTGGAGCATGGCGCAATGCTTTGTCTGCGGGCCCGGCCCGTTCATGGACGGCGCCCAGGCCGCGCTTCAGGCCCTGGGGGTGCCGCGCGGGCAACTGCACGTCGAGCGCTTCGTGTCCTTGCCCGATGTGCCGGCGGCCAAGGCACCGGCAAGCGGGGCCGCCAGCGCGGGGGACACCGCCACGGCATCGCCCGCGCCCGCGATGCGCGGCGCCGCACTGACCGTGCAGCTCGACGGCGAGATCCACCACGTCGGCGTGGCGCCGGACGAAACCGTGCTCGACGCGTTGCAGCGCGCCGGCGTGGCCGCGCCCAATTCCTGCCGCGCCGGGCTGTGCGGCGCCTGCATGTGCCAGGTGACGCAGGGCGACGTGACGCTCGGCGAGAACCATGTGCTCGACCGCGCCGACCTGGAGGCGGGCTGGACCCTGGCTTGCCAGGCCCGCCCGTCCAGCGCCGAAATCCACCTGAAGTTCCCGGATTGACATGACCCCATCTGACATCATCGACGCCATTGCGGCACCGGCCGGCCTCGACCTCGACCTCGCCGCCGCCAACGACGACATTGCCGCGACCATTCCCGAGCTGGTGCGGCGCGCGGCCAGGCGCCACGGCGAGCGCATCGCCATCCAGGAAGACGGGCTGCGCCTCACCTACGCCGCGCTCGACGCCAGCCGGATACAGGCGGCCCGGGCGCTGATGGCGCTGGGCGTGCAGCCCGGCGACCGGGTTGCCGTCTGGGCGCCGAACTTCTCCGAATGGATCATCGCGGCGCTGGCCACGCACAGCATAGGCGCGGCGCTGGTGCCGCTCAACACGCGCATGAAGGGGGCCGAGGCCGGCGCCGTGCTGGCCGACAGCGGCGCGCGCCTGCTGTTCTGCGTCGACGCTTTCCTCGGCGAAAGCTATCCGCAAATGCTGGCGCCACACCGCCCCGCCACGCTGGAGCGGCTGGTGATCCTGCGCCCCGGGCAGGGCCGGACGCCCGGCCCCGACGAGCTGGCCTGGGAAGCCTTCCTCGCGCTGGCGCCACAGGCGGACATGGCGGCGTTCGCCAAGCGCGAGGACGGGGTGCGCGGCGACACGCTGATGGACATCATGTTCACCTCGGGCACCACCGGGCGTCCCAAGGGCGTGATGACCGCCCACGCGCAGAACCTGCGTGCCGTCGACGGCTGGGCCGCCATCACCGGGGTGCGGCCGGGCGACCGCTACCTGATCGTCAATCCGTTCTTCCATACCTTTGGCTACAAGGCCGGATGGCTCGCCGCGCTGTCGCGCGGGGCCACGGTGCTGCCCCACCTGGTGTTCGACGCCGAGGCCGTGATGACGCGCGTGGAGAACGAACGCATCACGGTGCTGCCCGGGCCGCCGACGCTCTACCAGACCCTGCTTAACGCGCCGCGCCTGCGTGAGTTCGACCTGTCGTCGCTGCGTGTCGCGGTGACCGGTGCCTCGGCGATCGCGCCCGCGCTGATCCAGCGCATGCGCGACGAACTGGGCTTCGACACCATCATCACCGGCTACGGCCTGACCGAGTCGTGCGGCTTTGCCACGCTGACCCGCGCCGGCGACGACGCCGAAACCGTCGCCGCCACCTCCGGCCGCGCCATGCCGGGCATCGAGATCCGCTGCATCGATGGGCAGGGGCAGCCGGCCGCCACCGGCGAGGCGGGCGAGGTGCTGGTGCGGGGCTACAACGTGATGCAGGGCTACTTCGGCCTGCCCGAAGCCACCGCCGAAGCCATCGACAGCGAAGGCTGGCTGCATACCGGCGATGTCGGCGCGCTCGATGCGCGCGGCTACCTGCGCATCACCGACCGCATCAAGGACATGTTTATCGTGGGCGGCTTCAACTGCTATCCGGCGGAGGTGGAGAAGCTGCTGGTGGCGCATCCGGCCGTGGCCCAGGTGGCGGTAGTGGGCATCCCGCACGAGCGGCTCGGTGAAGTGGGGCGTGCCTACGTGGTGCTGCGCCACGGCGCGCGCGTGGACGCCGAAACCCTGATCGCCTGGGCGCGCCGGCACATGGCCAACTACAAGGTGCCGCGCGAGGTGCTGTTCGTGACGTCGCTGCCGGTCAGCGCGGCAGGCAAGGTGTTGAAGTACCAGTTGCGTGAAGCCTGATGAACAAGGAACCGATCATGACCGACATTGCAGCCATTGCCGACCGCGTCGCGCGGCTGGAAGCCGCGGAGGCGATCCGCGCGCTCAAGCTGCGCTACCTGCGCGCTTGCGATGACAAGGACCCTGACGCGATGCGCGCCTGTTTCGTGCCGGACAACGCGCATATCCACTATGACCGGATCGGCAGCTTTGCCGGGCGCGAGGCACTGGTGCAGTGCTTTGCGGAACTGGCGTGCCGGCCGACGCTGCGGGAGATGCATTTTGCGGGGCAGGGGGATATCCGTGTGCTGGATGACAATCTGGCGCAGGGCAGCTGGGATCTGGCCTACCTGGCGCTGGATGATGCCAGTGGTTCGCGTACCTTTCTAACGGGACGTTATGCGGATGAGTATGTGCGGATCGATGGTGCGTGGCTGATTCGCTCGACGATGTTCACGACGGGGTTGGTGTCGCAGGGAGGGTAGGAGGCCGCGCTTGTTTGCACCCCTTTCCCGCTTGCGGGAGAGGGGTGCGCATGCGAGAGGTGGTGGCAATTTCCAACGCTCGCGCGCGCCCAATTCCTATTCCACAATCGCCGGATGCACCGGCGGGGGCCCGCCCAGTGCCTGCCGGTACGACGGCGGCTGCACCCCCTCCGCATCGACGATGCCATAGGCCAGCGCCGCTTCGGCGCTAATCAACACCCGGCCGGACTTTTCCATCAGCGCAGGGTCGCGGTACAGCGCATCGATAATCCTCCCCGTGAACTCCGGCGTCTCCGCCACCGGCGCGAAGCCCGCGTACTTGTCCGGATGCTTTTCCCATACCCGCAGTGTGCGCGCAGTGCGCAGCGGCCCCATCCACAGCGACACCGCCGCGACGCCGTAGGGCCGCAGGTCGACCGCCATGTCGTGCGCGAACTTGTCGATGCCCGCCTTCTGCGCGCCGTAGGCCGGACCGTGCATATAGCAGTTGGCACCGAATGACGAGGTGAACACGATCAGCCCGCGGCCCTGCGCGGCCATCATGGGCGCGGCATGCCAGCTGGCGACGTAGCCTGAGCGCAGGCCCACGTCGAGGATGCCGGCCATCTCCAGTGGCTTCTGCCAGAACGGCCCCGGCATGATGAGCTCGTCGTGCAGGAAGGTCGCATTGTTGACCAGGATGTCGATCCGACCGGATTCCTCTCGCACCCGCGCGAACAGACGCGCCACCTGCGCATCGTCGCGATGATCGCACGCGAGCGCGATGCCGCGCCCGCCCAGCGCATCGATCTCGCGTGCGGTGGCGTGGATGGTGCCGGGCAGCGGCGCGCTGCCTTCCTGCTCGGTGCGTCCGGTCACGTACACCGTAGCGCCTGCCGCACCGAGCGCCAGCGCGATGCCCTTGCCGGCACCGCGGGAGCCGCCCGTGACGACGGCGACGATGGCCTGTTCCGCCTGCTTCATGTGTGTCTCCTTCATTGATGTCATCGAAGCTTGGAACGGGCACGGCATCGCGACATCCTTCGTTCGGACTAAGCGATACCCGGTCCGGATACTCCACGCGGACGATGGCCCCCGGCGCGGCAAGGCCGACGATAGTCCCCATCCCAACGACTGCCCGCGCGGCGTATCGCGGCGCTGGCGGTCACAACAAGGAGTGAGACTGGCCATGTCTGAACTGGAGTGCAAGGAAGCCATCCATGCCCTGACCTGCCGCTATGCGCAGGCGGTGGACCGGCGCGATTTCCCGAAACTGGCAGCGCTGTTCACGGCGGACGCATGGCTGAGCGGGCCGGGCTTCCGCATGGACGGAGCGCAGGCGATTGCTGACGGCATGGCATCGCTCGGCCAGTACAGCGCCACGCAGCATCACGTGCACCAGCAACTGGTCGAAGTCGATGGCGATACCGCGACCGGCGAGACCTATTGCGTGGCCAACCACCTGTACGAACAGGACGGCGTGCCGCGCAAGCTGGACTGGGGCATCCGGTACCAGGACCGCTTCGTGCGGCGCGACGGCCAGTGGCGCATTGCCGCGCGCGAGCTGGTGGTGGACTGGACGCAGGACCTGCCGCTGCGAGGGGCATGATGACGACGACCCGTGTACTGGAAGGCAAGACAGCCCTAGTCACCGGCGGCGCCGGCGGCATCGGTGCGGCCAGCGCGCTGGCGCTGCTGCGCGACGGCGCGACGGTGGTCCTCATGGGGCGGCGGGGCGAAGCGCTGGAAGCGGCACGGCGCAGCCTGTGCGCGCAGGTGGCCGGCGCCACCGTGGCAATCAGCGTCGGCGACGCGTGCCGCGAGGATGACGTGCAGGCCGCGCTGCAGCAAGCCTGGGAGCTGCAGCGGCGCCTCGATATCGTGGTCGCGACCGTTGGTGGGGGCGGCTTCCGTCCGCTGCTGATGCATGACGCGGCCTCGCTGATGGCGGAGCTGGAGCTGAACATCGCCAGCGCATTCCTGGCGGTGCGCCACGCGTCGCCGCTGATGGCACCGCATGGCGGCACCATCGTCTGTATCTCGTCGAACGCGGCGCGCATGACCTGCCGGTGGCTGTCGGCGTACTGCGCCGCCAAGGCGGGGCTGGAAGCGTTCGTGCGCGCCGCGGCCGAGGAGCTGGCGGGATGCGGCATCCGCGTCAATGCGGTGCGGCCGGGGCTAACCCGCTCCGGCGCGACCGGGCCGATGTTCGACAACCCGGCCATCCTCGACAAGTTCGTCGCGCAGATGCCGCTGGGCCGCGCCGGCGAACCGGACGACATTGCCAGTGCGGTGCGCTACCTGGCGGGGCCGGAATCGGGCTGGGTGACCGGCCAGAGCATCGCCGTGGACGGTGGCAGCGAGCTGCGCGGCAATCCCATCCTCGATGAAACCGTGGCTGCGGTGTATGGCGAAGCCGCGCTGCAGGCCGTGCTGGCCGGCAGGATTCCCGAAGCCGGCTGAAGCCGGCAACTCAAGGAGAGAAACGATGCATCAAGTCAGGGACAAGGTTGCGCTGGTCACCGGCGCGGCCAGCGGGGTAGGGCGCGCCGACGCGCTGATGCTGGCGGCCGAAGGCGCGCGCGTGGTCATCAGCGATGTCAACCAGGAGGCCGGGCAGGCACTGGCCCGCGAGATCGGGGATGCGGCCATGTTCGTGCGCCACGACATTGCCAGCGAGGAGGACTGGCGCAAAGCCATGGCCGCCACGCAGGACCGCTTCGGCCGGCTCGACGTGCTGGTCAACAATGCGGCCATCTGTCCGCTCGGGTCAATCGAGGAAACCTCGCTCGACAGCTGGCGGCAGGTCATGCGCGTCAATGCCGACGGCTATTTCCTGGGCTGCAGGTTCGGTGTGCAGGCAATGAAGGGCAACCCCGCCGGGGGCTCCATCGTGGTGATGTCGTCGGTGGCGGCGCTGGGCGGGCTGCCCATGATGTGCGCATACAGCGGCGCCAAGGGCGCCGTTACCGCGCTGACGCGCAGCGTGGCCGTGCACTGCAAGCAGAACGGCTACCGGATCCGCTGCAACTCGATCCATCCCGATGGCGTCTGGACGCCGATGACGCAGGCGCTGGTGCCGGACCTGGATCCGGCCACGCTTGGTATCGGTACGGACCCGATGGCACGCATGTGCCTGCCGGAGGATGTGGCCAACCTGGTCCTGTTCCTGGCTTCGGACGCGTCGCGCTTTATCAATGGCGCGGAATTGCGCATCGATAACGCGCAGTTGATCTCGGGGCTGTAAGGCCCGCTGCGGCGGCCCGCGCAAGCAGGCTGCCGCAGCGCCGGGCTAACTGTACTGCGTCACGATCTCGCCGACCGTGCGCAGGATGTCGCGGCGGCGATAGCCGAGCAGGGCGGCCTCGGCCGCGTCCGGCTCATAGTAGAGGGTGTTGCCCCGGCCGAAGCAGATGGCCGAGTCCGGCAGCAACGGATGCTCCTGGTCGATGACAGGCGGCACCGGGCGGCCCGCGTCGCGGAAGAAGGCACCGAAATAGTCCTGGAACGACAGGTTCTCGTCCCCTACCAGGTAAGCCTTGCCGTTTTCACCGCGCAACAGCGCGCCTTCGATCGCTTCCGAGAGCGAAGTGGCCGAGATGAAGTTGACGCCGCCGGGTGGCGCGAAATCCGGCATCGGCGCAAAGTTGCCGCGCGCGTAGTCGGTATAGGCCTTGAACATCGGCACCATCAGGCCCGGCACCGTGCCCACGACGAACGGCGCGTTCACGCTGCTCACGCGGAAGGCATCGGTGGCCAGCGCGCGAACGCCTTCGTCGGCCAGCTTGCGCGAGCGGATATAGGCGTTGTCCTCGGCCAGCTGCGGCTGTGCCTGCGGGTAGAAGCTGCCGACGTAGACGGCGACCCGGATCCCGGCAGCGCGCGCCGCGCGCAGGAAACGCGGCACGCCCTCGATGTTGGCGCGCTCCCAGTGCGCGGCTTCGTCGCCGCCGGGCGGCACGTGGCGCACATCGTTGCCGGCGGCGAAGACCAGCGCGTCGAAGGCGCCGAGCTGCGCGGCCGGCACGTCGTTGGCGATGTAGTCGCAGCGCAGGAAGTCCAGCCCGCCCAGCGTCGTGCCGGGCGCGGGGCGGTTGCGCCCCGCGATGGTGACGTCGTGCCCGCGGCTGCGCAGGTGCAGGGCCGCGTGGCCCCCGATCATGCCGGTGCCGCCGACGATCAGTATCTTCATGCTTGTCTCCTTGGTGGGGTGGTGTGGCCGCGGTGCGCGGCCATCAGAGGTTCATGCCGTTGCCGCCGATGACCGGCATGTTGGTCCACGTGCCCTTGGGGTCGCGATACCAGCCGGCCGCGGCCAGCGCGCCGCCATTGACATGCAGCGCCGTGCCGGTAATCCAGGCCGCGCGCTCGCTGGCCAGGAACAGGATGCCGTCGGCAATGTCGCGCGGCGTGCCGAAGCGGCCCAGCGGAATCCAGCGCGGGATATGGTGCTGGTGTTCCGCAGCGACCATCTGCGACACCGGAACCTGCGGCGTTTCGGTGGTCTCGGGGGCGATCAGGTTGACGCGGATCCCCGCCGGCGCCAGCTCCAGCGCCAGGCTCTGCGTGAAGCCGGTGATGGCGGCCTTGAAGGCGCCGTAGACGCTGCAGTAGGGAATGCCGCGGAAGGCCTCGATCGACGACACCGTGACGATGCTGCCGGCGCCACTGCGCCGCAGCAGCGGCAGCATGGCGCGCGTGACGGTGAAGACGTGGCCCAGGTTGGCGGCGTAGAGGCTGGCGATCTCGTCGTCGGCATAGTGCTCGAACGGCTTGGCGATGCGCAGGAAATCGCCGACGTTGTTGACCAGCACGTCCAGCACCCCGAAACGCTGTTCGACCTGCGCAGCCAGTTCGCGCACGGTGCCGGCATCGGTGGCATCGCCCTGTACCACCAGCACTTCCGTGCCGGGCTTGTTCAACAACTCCCGGGCTTGCCCGGCGCGCTGTGCGTCGATCTCGATCAGCGCCACGCGCGCACCCTGTTCCAGGAAGGCTTGCGCGGTGGCGAGCCCGATGCCGGCGCCGCCGCCGGTGACCAGCACGGTCTTGTCGGTGAAATCCATCTGAGTCGTTCTCCTTCGGTTGCCCTGTGGTGTGCGGCCATTTGATCGGCGGCAGGCGGGACCGGCATCGTCCGATTGCAGGTCAGGGAAAACACTTAGATGGTGCAAACCAGGGCGAACAAGGGCGCCGCGCGCCGGACATCGGCAGGCAGCCTCCCTATAATCTGCGCTGCCCAGGTGCCGCAGAGCACCGGCCAGTCCATGCATGGGGCGAGGAAACAGGAGACAGACAATGTTGATGGCGACCGTTGAGGCGCAAGGGGTGGCGTCGCCCTGGTTTGCGCAGTCCGGACTGAGCCTGCCGCAATTCAGCGCGCTGCTGGCGGCGGTCTACGAAGGGCCGATGGAACCCGTGCCCTGGGGCCGCGCGCTGGAAATGCTGCGCAAGCAACTTGGTGCCAGCTATGTGAGCTTCATCCTGCGCTCGCCCGCGAGCGACCGCAGTGGCATCGCGGTGCACGCGTCGCAGGACGGCACTTCGCTGGAGGCCGAGGCGTCGTACAACACCTACTACTACGCCATCGATCCCTTTATCAACCTGCCCACGGACCGGGCCGTGACGGTCGACGAAGCGATGGGCGCCGGCAACTGGTGCCGCAGCGAGATCTACCGGCAGTTCCTGCAGCCGCTTGGGGTGCGCTACCTGCTGGGCGCCGACATCCGCACCGAAGACGGGGTCGAGTGCCGGCTGCGCGTCTGCCGCCAGCACGACGCGCAGGACTTCTCCGAGGTGGACAAGGCGGCGTGCGCCACCATCCTGCCGCACCTGAGGCGCGCGGTCCGGCTGCATTCCAGGCTGGATGTGGTCGAATCGGAGCGCAGCCTCTATGCGGGCGCGATCGACCGCATGCTGGTGGGCATGGTCATCCTCGACGCAGCCGGTGCAATCCTGAAGAAGAATGCGGAAGCCGACGAGATCCTGGCGGAGAACGACGGCATCCGCCTCAACGGCGCCAACTTCGAGATCGCCTACGCACAGGAAAGCCGCAAGTTCCAGTACCTGCTGCGCCGCGCCCAGATGGGGCATCACGGCAGCGCGCCGGCGCTGGCCGAAGCCATGTCGATCACCCGCCCCTCGGGGCGCGGCAAGCTGGGCGTGCTGATCCGCACCATTCCGCTCAGCGAATGGTCCGAAGACCACCGCCATCGCCCGGCCTGCGCGGTCTTTATCCGCGATCCCGAGCGCAAGTCGCGCGCCTCGCACGAGGTGGTGCGCAAGCTGTTCGACCTCACGCCCGCCGAGACCGCGCTGGCGCTGGTGCTTGCCGACGGCATGACGCTCGACGAAGCCGCCGAGGCGCTGGGCACCAGCAAGAACACGGCGCGCGCCCACCTGCGCGCGATCTTCTCCAAGACCGGGGTCACGCGGCAGGCCACGCTGGTGCGCATGCTGCTGAGCAGTGTGGTGACGCTCGGCTGAGCGCCAGGGCGTCATCCACGCACGCGTGTTCCAGGGCACGCGTAACTCCCTCGTGGCCCGACGATCGGTTCTCCTAGTCCGAATGGAGGATGAGTCCCGCCATGCGCGCCCCTAGCATGCATCCGACAAGCGGGCGCGGCACACGGATGGCACCTCAGACGGACGCAGCGACGCGTGCTGTCCGCGCTTGGTCCTGTTCCGCGCACGCATCAACCTGTCCGGCCCCGGCCGGCACCTGTACCAGGGAGCGTGGAGCATGGAAAAAGTCATCTATATCGTCTGGCGCGATTCTCAGACCGAGCCGGGGGAGTTCGCGCGCCGGCTGCGCACGACGCTTGCGGACAAGCTATTGGCGCTGGGCGCGCGCGGACTGCAGGTGAACGTGGCCGATGACGCGGTGTTGCCGGCCGCGGGCCTGCGCCAGGCGAATACCCGCCCGCAGATGGACGGGCTGGTCTCGGTCTGGATGGACAGCGCCATCGACCGCCTGCGGCAGCCGTTCGACCAGGCGATCGCGGCCGCCGTGGGCCGCATGGCCGGCTACCTCGTGACCGAGTCCCAGCCCATTCGCAATACACGTTTCCCGGCCGCGCCCGGCGAACGCACGCCCGGCTTCGCGCAGCTTGCCTTCCTTACCCGGCCGCCCCGGCTTACGCCGCAGGCCTGGCTGGACATCTGGCACAACCACCACACGCCGGTGGCGGTCGAGACCCAGGACAACTTCCTCTACGTGCAGAACGTGGTGGTGCGGCCGCTCACCTACGCCGCGCCGCACTACGACGCCATTGTCGAAGAGGGCTTCCCCGATGCGGCGATGACCGACCCGCAGGCGTTCTTCGACGCGGCCGGCGACGAAGACAAGTTCCAGCGCAACCTGCAGGCCATGATGGAAAGCTGCCAGCGCTTCATCGACTTCGACAAGATCGACGTGATCCCCACCAGCCAGTACCTCGTGCGCCCGGCAGCGGCGTGACGCCCGCGCCGGACCGGCTAGTCCCACTGGACGATGTGCCGGGCTGCAGCGCACGGAAGAATGGTCCCATCAGCCAGCAGTGGCAACGAACCTGAGGAGACCGGCATGTTGGATATCCGTGCGCTTGGCTACATCGTGGTCGAGTCCACCGACCTGGGGCAATGGCGGCACTATGCCGAACAGGTGCTGGGCATGACCTGTTCCGGCGCCCCCGGCGGTGCGCTGTACCTGAAGATGGACGAGCGCGACTACCGCTACCTGGTGGTGCCGGGTGCGCGCGACCGCTACCTGGCATCGGGCTGGGAGCTGGCCGACGAACCGGCCTACCGCCATGCGCTCGACACGCTGCGCCAGGCGAACGTTGAGGTCGTGCACGCCAGCGCCGCGGAACTGGCACAGCGCCGCGTGCAGGCCATGGCCTGGTTTGCCGATCCCTCTGGCAACCGCCATGAGATTTCCTGGGGCATGCGCTCGGACTTCCTGCGCTTTATCTCGCCGGTGGGCGTGCCGCGCTTCATCACGGACCCGATGGGGGCGGGCCATGCGGTCCTGCCCGCGCCGGCCTTCGACGAGACCTATGCCTTCCTGTGCGAGGTGATGGGTTTCGGCCTGTCCGACATCTTCCGCGTGCGCTTTACCAACGACCCTGCCGAACCGGAAAAGCGCATCCACTTCCTGCATTGCGGCAACGCCCGCCACCACAGCCTGGCGATCTTCGAGATGCCATCGGAAGCCGGCTGCATCCACGTGATGGCCGAGGTTCCGGACATGGCCGAGGTGGGCCGCGCGCTGGACCGCGCGCAGCAGCACGGCGTGAAGCTCTCGGCCACGCTGGGCCAGCACTGCAATGACCGCATGACTTCCTTCTACATGAAGACCCCCGGCGGCTTCGACCTCGAGTTCGGCCACGGCGGCCTGGAGGTGGACTGGAGCCACCACGCCGCCTACGAGGCCACGCGCGTCAGCCTGTGGGGACACGACTTCAGCATCGGATACCGCTAAACACACCATGACCAAGACAATCGACAAGACCATGAGCGCGGCCGACGTGGTCGGCCAGCTCGCCGACGGCATGACCATCGGCATCGGTGGGTGGGGCCCGCGCCGCAAGCCGATGGCGCTGGTGCGCGAGATCCTGCGCTCGCCGCTGAAGGACCTGACCGTGGTCGCCTACGGCGGCCCCGAGGTGGGCATGCTGTGCGCGGCCGGCAAGGTGCGCCGGCTGGTGTTCGGCTTCGTCTCGCTCGACGTGATTCCGCTCGAGCCCTACTTCCGCCAGGCGCGCGAGCGCGGCGTGCTGGAAGTGACGGAGCTTGACGAAGGCATGCTGCAGCTGGGCCTGCGCGCCGCGGCCGCGCGCCTGCCGTTCCTGCCGACGCGCGCCGCGCTGGGCACCGACGTGCTGGACATGAACCCCCAGCTGAGGACGGTGCGTTCGCCCTATGCCGATGGCGAAGTGCTGGTGGCGATGCCGGCGATCGAGCTCGATGCCGCGCTGCTGCACGTGAACGACAGCGATGTGCTCGGCAACACCCGCATCGACGGGCCCGATCCGTTCTTCGATGAATGGTTCGCACGCGCCGCGCACCGCTGCTATGTGAGCTGCGAAGCGCTGCACCCGCGCCTGGAGGATGAAGACCTGGCGCGCGCGCGCAACAACGCCTTCGAGCGCTCGCTGGTAAGCGGCGTGGTGCACGTGCCCGGCGGCGCCCATCCCACTTCCTGCGCGCCGGCCTACGGCTGGGACCTGCCCGCGCTGAAGGCGTACTGCGCCGGCGCCGAGGCCGAGGACGGCTTCCGCACCTGGCGCGACGAGGTGGTGGGCGCGAGCGAAGCGGCCTACCTGGAGCGCATCGGCGGCCTTGGCCACGTGCACGACCTGCCGCTGCCGGTACTTTGAACCCGCCAACCCAAGGAGCGACCGTGAGCGCCACTTATGAATTCACCCGCGCCGAGCTGATGATTGCCGCCGCCGCCCGCGAATGGCGCGACGACGGCGAGGTGCTGGCCACCGGCATCGGCACCGGCCCGCGCATCGCCGCCGGCCTGGCGCGGCTTGCGCACAACCCGGGCCTGCTGCTGACCGACGGCGAGGCCTACCTGGTGGAAACGCCGGTGCCGCTGGGCCCGCGCGAGCCCGGCTACAAGGTGCGCGCCAGCGGCTGGATGGGCTACTCGCGCGTGTTCGACTGCCTGTGGGGCGGGCGGCGCCACGCGCTGGTGATGCCGACACAGATCGACCGCTTCGGCCAGGCCAATATTTCCTGCCTGGGCGGCACCCATGCGCAGCCCAGGACCCAGCTGCTGGGCGCGCGCGGCTTTCCCGGCAACAGCATCCACCACGCCAATTCCTTCTTCGTGCCGGCCCACAGCACGCGCGCGTTTGTCGCCGGTGAAGTCGACATGGTCTGCAGCGCCGGCTACAACCCGGCCCGCCAGCTGGAGGGCATGCGCAGCTTCGTTGACCTGCGCGTGATTGTCACCGACCTGTGCGTGATGGATTTCGGGGGGGCTGACCATGCCATCCGCGTGCGCTCGCTGCACCCGGGGGCGAGCTTCGACCAGGTACAGGCGGCCACGGGCTTTGCGCTGGCGAACACGCCCGGCGAGGCCCTGCCGGAGACGGCGCCGCCGACACCGGAAGAGCTGCGGCTGATCGCCCAGCTTGATCCGCACAACCTGCGCGCGGCCATCGTGCGCGGCAATCCTTCCGGACGCGTGTGAGGCCGACATGACAACGCCAGCTACCGAAGCCATCAGCCTTGGCCCCAATGCCGAGGTGCTCTACCAGGTCGCGGACGGCATTGCCACCGTGACCATGAACCGGCCGCAGTTCCACAACGCGCAGAACTCAAAGATGACCTACGCGCTGGACGAAGCCTACCGGCGCGCCGCCGCGGACGACGCGGTCAAGGTGATCGTGCTGCGCGGCGCTGGCAAGCATTTCTCGGCCGGGCACGACATCGGCACGCCGGGACGCGACATCAACGAGTCGTTCGAGCGTGCCTCGCTCTGGTATGACCACGTCAACAAGCCGGGCGGCGAGTTTCTTTATGCCCGCGAGCAGGAGGTCTACCTGGGCATGTGCCGGCGCTGGCGCGAGCTGCCCAAGCCGACCATCGCCATGGTGCATGGCGCCTGCATCGCCGGCGGGTTGATGCTGGCATGGGTATGCGACCTGATCGTGGCGTCGGACGATGCCTTCTTTGCCGATCCGGTGGTGCGCATGGGCATTCCCGGCGTCGAGTACTTCGCGCATCCCTACGAGCTGCATCCGCGCATCGCCAAGGAGTTCCTGTTCCTGGGCGAGCGCATGGGCGCCGAACGCGCCGAGCGCATGGGCATGGTCAACCGCGTGGTGCCGCGCGACGCGCTGGAAGACACCGTCTACGGCATGGCCGCCAAGGTCGCGCAGATGCCGCGGCTGGGCCTGACGCTGACCAAGCAGGCGGTCAACCATGTGGAAGACCTGCAGGGCAAGCGCACCGCGATGGATGCGGTGTTTGCCTGGCACCACTTCGCCCATGCGCACAACGAGCTGGTCAGCGGCGACAAGCTCGGCGGCTATGACGCGCGCGCCATGGCCGCTTCGCAACGCACCGGCGAGGACAAGGCATGAGCCCCGCGAGCCTGCACACCGTGCTGTGCGACCTGCTGGGCTGCCGCTACCCCATCGTGCAGACGGCGATGGGCTGGGTGGCGGATGCGAAGCTGGTCGCGGCCAGCGGCAATGCCGGGGCCTTCGGCTTCCTGGCCGGCGCCACCATTGCGCCCGGCGAGGTCGAGCGCGAGATCCTGCGCGTGAAGGCGCTCAGCGACCGGCCCTTCGGTATCAACTTCCACATGTTCCAGCCCAACGCGGATGAAGTGATCGAGATGGCGATCCGCCACCGGCTGCGCGCCGTCAGCTACGGGCGTGGCCCGGACGCGAAGATGATCGGCAAGCTCAAGGCGGCCGGCGTGGTCTGCATGCCGACCGTGGGCGCGGCCAAGCATGCGGCCAAGGCCGTGGAACTGGGTGCGGACGTGGTCACCGTGCAGGGCGGCGAGGGCGGCGGCCATACCGGCGGCACGCCGACCACGCTGCTGCTGCCGCAGGTGCTGGACAGCGTGAGCGTGCCGGTGGTGGCCGCCGGCGGCTTCTTCGACGGCCGCGGACTGGCCGCGGCACTGGCCTACGGCGCGGCCGGCGTGGCCATGGGCACGCGCTTCCTGATGTCGGCCGAATCGCCGGTGCCGGCGCCAACGCTGGAGCGCTACGTCAAGGTGCGCGACCCGGCCAGCATCCGCGTATCGCTGGCCATTGACGGCCTGCCGCAGCGAATGATCGACAACGACCTGCTGCTGGCGCTGGAGAAGGCCGGTCCGCTGCGGCGCACCTGGCTGGCGCTGGCGGCCGCGCGCAAGTGGCAGGCGCGTACCGGCATGCGCAGCGCGCAGATGCTGGCCACCGCCTGGCGCGCGATGCGCGAGCAGGACTACAGCGCCGCCCAGACCCTGATGGCCGCCAACGCGCCGGTGCTGATCCAGCGCGCGATGGTCGAGGGATGCCCCGATGAAGGCGTGCTGCCCAGCGGCCAGGCCGCCGCGGCGATCCGGGCCATCGAATCCTGCGAGCAGATCGTGGCCGGCATGGCCGCGCTGGCACAGGCGCGCCTGGCGGCGCTGGCTGGCGCCGGACTGGCTGCAGCGGCCTGACCCACAGACAGAGGAAACCATGCAAACGAACAAAAAGACCGGGCCGTTCCGCATCGACACCGCCGACGGCATCGCCGAACTGGTGATCGACCATGCGCCAGTCAATGCGCTCGACTGCGCCGGCTGGCATGCGCTGGCCGCCGCGATCGACCAGCTGGGCACCGATCCCGCCGTGCGCGTGATCGTGCTGCGCGGCGAAGGCCGCGGCTTCTGCGCCGGCGTCGACATCAAGGAGCTGGCCGCGCACCCGCAGCGCATCGTCGATGTCAACGCCGGTAACTACGCCACCTTCCGCGCCGTGCACCGCAATCCCAAGCCGGTCATCGTGGCCGTGCACGGCTTCGTGCTGGGCGGCGGCATCGGCATCTGCGGCGCGGCCGACATCATCGTGGCCGCAGATTGTGCGCGCTTTGGCGTGCCGGAGATCGACCGCGGCGCCATGGGCGGCGGCGCCCACCTGCAGCGCATGTTCGGCGTGCAGAAGGTCAGGGCGATGTACTTCACCGGCGAGATGATCGATGCCGCCGAGGCGTACCGGCTGGGCGCGGTCGAGCGCGTGGTGCCGCGCGCAGAGTTGCGCGAGGCCGCCATGACGCTGGCCCGCCAGATCGCCGCCAAGAGCCCGGCCATGCTGCAGCTGGCCAAGGAGGCGCTCAACGGCGTGGAAGACGGCAACTTGGAGGACAAATACCGCTGGGAACAGGGCTTCACGCTGCAGGCCTACATGAGCGCCGATTCCGGCGAGGCGCGCGCCGCCTTTGTCGAAGGCCGCGAAGCCCGCTTTGCGCAGGGAGAGCGCGATGCAGCTTGAATACACCGACGCCCAGCGCGCCTTCCGCGCCGAGGTGCGCGACTGGATGGCCGCGCACGTGCCGCGCACGCCGCTGGCGAGCTTCGATACCGAAGCGGGCTTCGCCCAGCACCGCGCGTGGGAGGCCACGCTCAACCAGGGCCGCTGGAGCATGGTCACGTGGCCGGCCGAGCTGGGCGGGCGCGGCTGCGACCTGATCGAGTGGCTGATCTTCGAGGAGGAGTACTGGCGTGCCGGCGCGCCGATGCGCGTCAACCAGAACGGCATCTTCCTGCTCGGGCCCACGCTGATGGAATTCGGCACCGAGGCGCAGAAGGCGCGCTTCCTGCCGCGCATGGCCTCGGGCGAGCATGTCTGGGCGCAGGGCTGGTCCGAGCCGAGCGCAGGCTCGGACATGGCCGCGATCCGCTGCAGCGCGATCCGGCAGGGCGATGACTATGTGATCAACGGCCAGAAGATCTGGTCGACGCGGGCGGTGTGGGCGGACTGGCTGTTCGGCCTGTTCCGCACCGACCCGGCCTCGACCCGACACCATGGCCTGACCTTCATCCTGATGCCGCTGGACACGCCCGGCATCACCGTGCGCCCGATCCGCCAGCTCAACGGCCAGACCGGCTTTGCCGAGATCTTCTTCGACGACGTGCGCGTGCCGGTGGAAAACCGCCTGGCCGCAGAAGGCGCCGGCTGGCAGGTGGCCATGGCCACCGCCGGCTTCGAACGCGGCCTGATGCTGCGCTCGCCGGCGCGCTTCCAGGAAACCGCGCGCGCGCTGGTCAGGCTGTACCAGGCCAACCGCGAGGCGGCGGACCGCGACCCGTCGCTGCGCGAGGCGGTGCTGCGCGCCTGGATGGACGCCGAGGCCTACACGCTCTCCACCTACGCCACCGCGAGCCGCCTGGTACGCGGCGGCCATATCGGCGCGGAGTCGAGCACGAACAAGGTGTTCTGGTCCGAGCTGGACATCCATATGCACGATACCGCGCTGGCCATCCTGGGGCAGTCCGCAGAGGTCGCGCCCGACGGCCAGCCGCCGGGTTCGCTCGGCCACTGGCTGGATGGCTTCCTGTTCTCGCAGGCCGGGCCGATCTATGCCGGCACCAACGAGATCCAGCGCAATATCGTCGCCGAGCGCCTGCTCGGCATGCCGCGCGCATGACGGCACCCGGGGAAAACACCATGGATTTCGCATTGACCGAAGAGCAGGAGCAGTTTGCCGAGGCGATCCGGCGCTTCCTGATGACCGAGATGACGCCCGAACTGACGCGCGAGCTGTGGGCCACCGAGTCTGGCCGCTCCGACGCGCTGTGGCGCCAGCTTGCCAACCAGGGCCTGACCGCGGTGATGGTGCCGCAGGAGCAGGGCGGACTGGGGCTGGGCGAGGTCGAATGGGCGCCGCTGGCGCAGGCCTGCGGCTACTTTGCGCTGCCCGAGCCTTTGCTGGACACTGCGCTGGTCGCGGCCGGGCTGCTGCGCGATGCGCTCGCGGCGGCGCCGAACGCCTCGGCGCACGAACGCTGCGCCACGCTGCTGGAGCGCATCGCCGCCGGCGATGCCCGCGTGGCGGTGGCGCATCCGCAAGAGCGGCTGGTGGCCGACGCCCATGTCGCCGACGCGATCCTGTGCGCGCACGAAGGTGCCGTGCACCTGCTGCGGCCCGACCAGGCCGTGCTGACGGCGCGCACCGGGCTCGATCCTTCGCGCCGCCTGTTCGAGCTGGCGTGGACGCCGGCCGCGGAGTCCGAACTGATCCCGTCCGGTAGTGGCCTGTGGAGCAGCGCGCTGAACCGCGGCGCGCTTGGCGTGGCCGCGCAGCAGCTGGGCCTGACCCAGCGCATGCTGGACCTGGCGATCGACTACAGCGCGCAGCGCAAGCAGTTCGGCAAGGCCATCGGCGCCTACCAGGCGGTCAAGCACCTGCTGGCCGACGTGGCGATCCAGCTCGAGTTCGCCCGGCCGGTGCTGCTGCGCGCCGCGGCCGCGCTGGCGCACGGCCTGCCCGATGCAGGCCTGCATGTCTCGCACGCCCGCGTGGCCGCCGCGCGCTGCGCGTGGAGCGCGGCGCGCCAGGCGATCCAGGTGCATGGCGCAATGGGCTACACCTGGGAGCTGGACCTGCAGATCTTCACCAAGCGGGCCTGGGCCCTGGCGGGAAGCTGGGGCGACTGTGCCTTCCACAAGGCGCGCATGGGCGCGCACATCCTTGACGGCGCGCATGAGATCGGCGCCGGCGCCACCTTCGCCTGAATCCAAAGAGAACCAAGACCATGAAAGACGCCTATATCGTTGATGCCCTGCGCACGCCCACCGGGCGCCGCAAGGGCGGACTGTCGCACATGCACGGCGCCGACCTGGGCGGCTTCGTGCTGGCCGAGCTGGTGCGCCGCAACGGCATTCCCGCGGAGGACTATGACGACGTGGTGTTCGGCTGCGTCGACACCATCGGCCCGCTGGCCGGCAATATCGCCCGCAGCGCGTGGCTGGCAGCCGGCCTGCCGCTGACGGTGCCGGGCGTGACCGTGGACCGCCAGTGCGGCTCGTCGCAGCAGGCCGTGCACTTTGCCGCGCAGGCAGTGATGAGCGGCACGCAGGACGTGGTGATCGCCGGCGGCGTGCAGACCATGACCCAGATCCCGATCTCGTCGGCCATGCTGGCCGGGCAGGCACTGGGCTTTGCCGACCCGTTCTCGGGCAGCAAGGGCTGGCAGACGCGCTTTGGCGATGCGCCGGTGTCGCAGTTCCATGCCGCGCAGCGCATTGCCGATCACTGGAAGCTGTCGCGCGAGGCCATGGAAGCCTACGCGCTGGCAAGCCATCAGCGCGCCGCCGCGGCCATCGAAGGCGGCCGCTTTGCGCGCGAGATCGTGCCGTGCGCAGGCGTGAAGCATGACGAGACCCCGCGCCCCGATACCACGCTGGCCAGGATGGCTGCGCTGGAACCGCTGATGCCCGGCAGTTCGCTGACTGCGGCTGTGTCCAGCCAGACCGCCGATGCCGCCGCCGCGCTGCTGATCGTCTCGGAAGACGCGCTCAAGCGCTACCAGCTCAAGCCGCGTGCGCGCATCGCGCATATGAGCGTGCTGGGCGACGACCCGCTGTGGATGCTGACCGCGCCGATCCCTGCAACCAGACGCGCACTGGAGCGCAGCGGCCTGCGCCTGGCTGACATCGACGTGGTCGAGATCAATGAAGCGTTCGCCTCGGTGGCGATGGCATGGCTGGCCGAAACCGGCTACGCGGCCGAGCGCACCAACCCCAACGGCGGCGCCATCGCACTGGGCCACCCGCTGGGCGCCACCGGCGCGCGCCTGATGACCACGCTGCTGCATGAGCTGGAACGCACCCGCGGGCGCTACGGCCTGCAGACCATGTGCGAAGGCGGTGGCCTGGCCAACGTCACCATCATCGAACGCCTGTAAGGAGACCGCCATGGGAATCTGCGACGCACGCACCGTCATCATCACCGGCGCCGGCGGCGGGCTGGGCCGTGCCTATGCGCTGGCCTTCGCCGCCGAGGGCGCCAACGTGGTCGTCAACGACATCCGGCGCGAGGCGGCCGAGGCCGTCTGCGCGGAGATCCGTGCGGCCGGCGCGAAGGCAAACGCGGCGCTGGCCAGCGCTGACGACATCACGCAGCTGGCCACCGCGCAGCGCATCGTCGATGCCGCGGTCGAGGCCTTCGGCGAGGTCCACGTGCTGGTCAACAACGCCGGCATCTGCCGCGACCGCATGTTTGTCAGCCTGACCGAAGCGGACTGGGACGACGTCATGCGCGTGCACCTGCGCGGCCACTTCTGCCTGGCCAACCTGCTCGCCAAACGGTGGCGCGATGCCGCCAAGGCCGGCCGCGCCGTCGACGCGCGCATTATCAACACCAGCTCCGGCGCGGGCCTGCAGGGTTCTGTCGGGCAGTCCAACTACGCCGCCGCCAAGGCCGGCATTGCCGCGCTCACGCTGGTGCAGGCCGCCGAGCTCGGCCGCTATGGCATCACCGCCAATGCGCTGGCGCCGGCGGCGCGCACCGGCATGACCGAAGACGTGTTCGCCGACATGATGCGGGCGCCGGCCGACGGCTTCGACTACTACGACCCGGCCAACGTCGCGCCGCTGGTGGTGTGGCTGGGCAGCGCCGCCTCCGCGCAGGTCAACGGGCGCATGTTCGAGGCGGCCGGCGGCATGGTTTCCGTGGCCGACGGCTGGCGTACCGGACCCAGGACCGACAAGGGATCGCGCTGGCAGCCGGCCGAACTGGGCGCAGCCGTGGCGGAACTGCTGGCGCAGGCGCAGCCGCCCCAGCCGGTCTACGGCAGCTGAGCGCGACGGCCATGGACTTCTCCCTTAGCCTCGAACAGCAGATGGTACGCGACAGCGCGCGCGACTACCTCGCCGCGCACAGCGATTCGGCGGCGGTGCGGCGCGTGACCGAGGCGGGTGCCGCGCACGACGAAGCGCTGTGGCACGCGGTCGCGGGCGAACTCGGCTGGTGCGGCATCGCACTGCCCGAAGCCGTGGGCGGCGCCGGCCTGGGGGCGCCCGGGCTGGTGCTGCTGCAGGAACAACTGGGCCAGCGCCTGGCCTGCGTGCCGTTCTGGTCCGCCGTGTGCGTGGCCGCGCCCTGGCTTCAGGCCAGCCTGGGCCCGCGCGGCAGCGCGCATTGGCTGGAACGGCTGGCGTGTGGCGAGCTGCGTGCCGCCGCGGTGTTGCCGGACGATGGCGGCTGGCAGTACGACGGCGTCGCCATTGGCGCGCAGGCGGGCGCGGATGGCTTCGTGCTGCGCGGCTGCGCCGCCCAGGTGGCCGATGCCGCCGGCGCCGACTGGCTGCTGGTGCCGGCCCGGCTCGAAGACGGCGTGCCTGCGCTGTTCCTGCTGGAGCCAGCAGCACTGGCACAGGATGCGCGAATCATGCTGGCGCCGCTCGATACGCTGGACCGCACGCGGCCGCAGGCCGCGCTGCGGCTGGACGGGCTGCCCGTGCCCGCCAGCGCCTGCCTGGCGCGCGCGGACGCGGCGGCGTTTGGCCTGGCCCAGGCCTGGTGGCACGGCAAGCTGATGCTGGCGGCGGAGCAGCTTGGCGCGGCCCAGCAATGCCTGGACCTGACCGTAGCTTATGCCTCGGAACGGATCCAGTTCGGGCGCGCCATCGCCTCGTTCCAGGCGGTCAAGCACCGCTGCGCGCAGATGATGGTGCTGGTCGAGGCGGCGCGCTCGGCGGTGTATGGCGCGGCGCAGGCGTGGGAAACGGGCGAGGTGGCCGATGGTACCGGCATCCGCCTCGACATCGCCGCCGCATCCGTGGCAGCCGACGATGCCCTGCGCTTCTGCGCGCAGGAGGCCATCCAGTTGCATGGCGGTGTCGGCTTCACCTGGGAATACGACCCCCAGCTCTATTTCAAGCGCGCGCAGGCCGCCAGCCACTGGCTGGGCGGTGCCGGCGCGGCGCTGGCGTATCTCGCAGCAAATGGCCCGCACGCGTGGAGGACAGCATGACAGCGAATCAAGAGGCGGCATTCCGCGCCGAAGTCGCGCAGTGGATGGCCGCCAACCTGGCCGGCGAGTTCGCCTGCCTGAAGCACCGCGGCGGCCCCGGCGACGAAGAGGCCTATCCCGAACTGCGCAAGGCGTGGGAGCGCCGGCTGGCCGAAGGCGGCTGGACCGGCCTGGGCTGGCCGCGCGCGCATGGCGGGCGCGAGCTGCCGGTCATGCAGCAGGTGATCTTCCATGAGGAATACGCGCGGGCAGGGGGGCCGGGCCGCATGGGCCATATCGGCGAGGGGCTGATCGGCCCGACCCTGGTCGCCTTCGGCACCGACGACCAGAAGGCGCGCTTGCTGCCCGGCATCCTGAACGGCACCACGTTCTGGTGCCAGGGGTATTCGGAGCCTGGCGCGGGCTCGGACCTGGCCAATGTGCGCACGCGGGCGGAGCGCGATGCGGCCACCGGCGACTGGCTGGTGAGCGGCCAGAAGGTGTGGACCTCGCTCGCGCACGATTCGGACTGGATCTTCGTGCTGGCGCGCTGCGAGCCCGGCTCGCGCGGCAGCAAGGGCCTGGTCTTCCTGATGCTGCCGCTGGACCAGCCCGGCATCGAGATCCGGCCGATTCGCCAGATGGGCGGCGGCGCCGAATTCAACGAGGTGTTCTTCGACGGCGCACGTGCCGCCGCCGCCGATGTGCTGGGCGCGCCCGGCGATGGCTGGCGCATCGCCATGGCGCTGCTGGGCTTCGAGCGCGGCATCTCCACGCTGGGCCAGCAGATGCAGTTCACGCATGAACTGGAATGGGTGGCGCAGGCCGCGCGCGACAACGGCAGCAGCCGCGACGCGCTGGTGCGCCAGCGCATCGCGCGCGCCTGGGCCGGCCTGCGCGTGATGCGCGCCAATGCGCTGCGCATGCTGGCGGGCGCGGCGCAGGCGGGCCAGGACGGCGGCACCGCGCTGCAGCGCGACGCGCTGATCTACAAGTACTACTGGTCCAACTGGCACCGAGACCTGGGCCAGCTGGCGCTGGACGTGCTGGGTCCGCTGGCCAATGTGCTGGACGCCGGCGACACGCGCCGCACGCGGCTGCAGCAGATGGCGCTGTTCTCGCGCGCCGACACCATCTACGCCGGCACCAACGAAATCCAGCTCAACATCATCGCCGAACGCGGCCTCGGCATGCCGCGCGAAGCACGAGGACAGTCATGACCCTGAACACCGAAATCCCCAGCGCCCCGGCCTATGTGCCTGGCCATCAGTTGCTCGCCGGCAAGAGTGTGCTCATCACCGCCGCGGCGGGCGCCGGCATCGGCTTTGCCGCCGCGCGCCGCTGCGCCGAGGAGGGCTGCCGCGCGCTGATGATCTCCGACGTCCATGAGAAGCGGCTGGCAGACGCGGTCGAGCGCTTGCGCGCGGAAACCGGCCTGCAGGCGATCCATGGCCAGCTTTGCGATGTATCGGATGAAGCGCAGGTGCGCGCACTTGTGGCCGCCGCCGAAGAAGCCTTGGGCGGAACCGACGTGCTGATCAACAACGCCGGCCTGGGCGGCTCGCGCCGCCTAGTTGATATGGACGATGCCGAGTGGTCGCGCGTGATCGATATTTCCCTCACGGGCACCTTCCGCATGACGCGAGCGATGTTGCCGCACATGCAGGCGCGCCGGCGCGGCGCCATCGTCAACAACGCCTCGGTGCTGGGCTGGCGTGCGCAGAAGGAGCAGTCGCACTACGCCGCGGCCAAGGCCGGGGTGATGGCGCTGACGCGCTGCAGCGCGATGGAAGCCGCCGAATTTGGCGTGCGCATCAATGCGGTGGCGCCCAGCATCGCGCTGCATGACTTCCTGAAGAAGTCGGCGCCGGCCGACCTGCTGCGCCAGCTCAGCGAGCGCGAAGCGTTCGGGCGCGCGGCCGAGGTGTGGGAGGTGGCCAATGTGATGGTATTCCTGGCCAGCGACTATGCCTCGTACATGACGGGCGAGGTGCTGCCGGTGAGCAGCCAGCGGGCTTGAAGGGAAACAGTTGGGACCGGGAACAACGCAGGAACCAGACATGCCAAGAATCTTCCGTTCTGCCGAAGACATCCACGCCGCCGTCGGCCAGCGCCTCGGCGAGAGCGCCTGGACCCAGATCACCCAGGAACAGGTCAACCAGTTCGCCAATGCCACCGGCGACCACCAGTGGCTGCACGTGGACCCGGAGCGCGCCGCGCAGGGCCCATACGGCGCCTGCATCGCGCACGGCTACCTGACGCTGGCGCTGGTCAACCAGTTCCTGCCGGAGCTGGTCACGGTCGAAGGCATGAAGTGGGGCGTCAACTACGGCTGCGACAAGGTGCGCTTCCCGGCGCCGGTGCGCGTGGGCGCGCGCGTGCGCGGGGCGGGGGAACTGGTGCGGGCCGAGACCTTGCAGGGCGGCGTGCAGTCGGTGGTGCGCATGACCGTGGAAATCGAAGGCGGAGACAAGCCGGCCTGCGTGGCCGAGACCATCAGCCGCTATTACTTCTGAACAGGAATCCAGAATGAAAGAAGCAGTCATTGTCGCCGTCGCGCGCACACCGATCGGCAAGGCCTTCCGCGGTGCCTTCAACGACACCGAGGCCCCGGTGCTGGGCGGCCACGTGGTGCGCGCGGTGGTGGAGCGCGCCGGCGTGGATCCGTCCGAGGTGGAAGATGTGCTGATCGGCGCGGCCGCGCAGCAGGGCACCCAGGGCTACAACCTGGGCCGCCTGTGCGCGGTGGCGGCCGGCCTGCCGGCCAGCGTGCCCGGCATGACCATGGACCGTATGTGCGGCTCGGGCCTGATGACGATCGCTGCGGGCGCCCGCGCGATCCAGTGCGGCGAGGCCGACATCATCGTCGCCGGCGGCGCGGAATCTATCTCGCTGACGCAGACCAGGCACAAGAACAGCTACCGCGCCCAGTCCGAAGCGGTGCTGGCGCGGCAGCCGGCAGCCTATATGGCAATGATCGAGACCGCCGAGGTGGTGGCGCGCCGCTATGGCATCAGCCGCGCCGAGCAGGACGCCTACGCCTGGCGCAGCCAGCAGCGCACCGCCGAGGCGCAGCGGCGCGGTGCCTTCGATGACGAGATCGTGCCGCTGGAAACGCGCCGCGCGCTGTTCGACAAGGCCGGCACGCTGACCGGCCACGAGACCGTTCGGCTTGCGCACGACGAGTGCAACCGGCCCGATACCACGGCCAGTAGCCTGGAGGCGCTGAAGCCGGTCTGGAGCGGCGGCCAGGCGGTGGCCGCCGGCGAGCACATCACTGCCGGCAATGCCTCGCAGTTGTCGGACGGCGCCGCCGCGGTGCTGATGATGAGCGCCGACGAGGCCCGCCGGCGCGGCCTGCGCCCGCTGGGCCGCTACCGCGGCATGGCGGTGGCGGGCTGCGCGCCGGACGAGATGGGGATCGGCCCGGTATTCGCCGTACCCAGGCTGCTCGCGCGCCATGGCATGACGGTGGCCGACGTGGGCCTGTGGGAGCTGAACGAGGCCTTTGCCTGCCAGGTGCTGTACTGCCAGCAGAAGCTGGGCATCCCGGATGCGCGCCTGAATGTCAACGGCGGCGCGATCTCGATCGGCCATCCGTTCGGCATGTCGGGTGCGCGCATGACCGCGCATGCATTGATTGAAGGCCGGCGCCGCGGCGTGCAGCAGGCAGTGGTGACCATGTGCATCGGTGGCGGCATGGGTGCCGCCGCGCTGTTCGACGTTCTGTAATCACAAGCAGCCCCTGCAGGGACGGCCCGCAACGAGGCCGCCTGCCATTACTCCAACCGGAGGAGACATCATGAAACGACTGATCGGCGTCGCCATGTCGCTGGCCGTGCTGGCCACCGCGGTATGGGCCTTCGCGCCGCGCCCGCTGCCGCCGTTCGCGGCCACGACGCTGCGCCCGGACGGCCTGCAGGTCAACGGCATCGCGCGCGCCGGCGAGCGCCTGGTGGCAGTGGGCGAGCGCGGCCAGATCCTGTTCAGCGACGACCAGGGCGGCAACTGGCGCACGGCCGTGGTGGATCATCCGCAAGGCGCCGCGCTGACCCAGGTGGCCTTTGCCGACAGCCGCCACGGCATGGCGGTCGGGCACAGCGGCTGGATCTTGCGCACGGAAGATGGCGGTGCGCACTGGCAGCAGGTGGCGTTCGACGCGAGCTCATCCGATCCGCTGCTCGGCGCCTGGGCCCAGGCGGGCGGCCCGTGGTTCGCGGTCGGCAGCTTTGGCCGCTTCCTGGTCTCGCACGACCAGGGCAGGCACTGGGAGCCGGCCGCAGACAAGGCCATGCAGGACCGCCACCTCAACGGCATTGCCGGCGACGGGCAGGGGCGCCTGATGCTGGTCGGCGAAACCGGCCTGGTGCTGCGCTCGCCCGACGGCGGCAGCCGCTGGGAGGTGGTGAAGTCCCCCTACGAGGGATCGCTGTACGGCGTGCAGCCGCTGCGCGATGGCGCCTGGCTGGCCTTCGGCATGCGCGGCAACGCCTTGCGCAGCGAGGACTTCGGCGCCACCTGGCAGGCCGCGGACACTGGCCTCAAGACCTCGTTCTTCGGCGGCGTCGAGCTGCCCGATGGGCGCATCGTGCTGGCCGGGCAGGGTGGCACGATGGTGATGTCCGCCGACGGCGGGCGCCACTTCACCGCCCTGCCCGCCGGCAGCCCGCAGACCCTGGCCGCGCTGGCCCCTGCCGGCAAGGACAAGCTGGCGCTGGGCGGCAATGGCGGCCTTGCCGGCGCCACGCTCGCCGCCAACCCCCGCTGACCCTGGCTTACCGAATGCGAGAACGATCATGACCCGCCCCCATTCCTCCGGCCGCCTGGGCCGCCTTGTCGATGCCTGCGCCAGCCTGCTGATGCACCGGCGCCGCCTGCTGCTGGTGCTGTGCCTGGCCGTGACCGTGGCGCTGGGCGCCTCGGCCACGCGGCTGCGGCTCGATCCCGGCTTCAACAAGATGATCCCGCTGCAGCACCCGTTCATGCAGGTGTTCACCAAGTACGCGAGCACCTTTTCCGGTGCCAATACGGTGCTGCTGAGCCTGCGCTGGAAGGGCGACGGCGATATCTACAACGCGGCCTTCATGGACAAGCTGCGCCGCGCCACCGATGACGTGTTCTTCATCCCCGGCGTGGACCGCTCGCGCGTGTTCTCGCTGTTCACGCCCAATGTGCGCTACACCGAGGTGACGGAGGCGGGCTTTCGCGGCGACGTGGTGGTGCCGGGGCGCTTCTCCGGCACGCCGGCCGAGCTCGACAAGGTGCGCCGCAACGTGGCGCGCTCCGGCCAGATCGGCCGCCTGGTCAGCAACGACCTGAGGTCCGCGCTGATCCGCGCGGAATTGCGCGAGACCGATCCGGCCACCGGCAAGACCATCGACTACGGTTCGGTCGCGCGCCAGCTGGAGAAGATCCGCGGGGAATTCAGCGGCACCGACGTCGAGGTCAATATCGTCGGCTTTGCCAAGCTGGTGGGCGATGTGGAAGAGGGCATCGCCGGCGTGATGGGCTTCTTCGCGCTGGCCTTCGCCGTGACCGCGCTGCTGCTGTGGCTGTACACGCGCTCGCTGCGTATCACGCTGCTGTCGCTGGTGGTGGCGCTGCTGCCCGTGGCCTGGCTGCTGGGCCTGCTGCCGCTGCTGGGCTACGGCATCGATCCGATGTCGATCCTGGTGCCGTTCCTGATCTTTTCGATCGGGGTCTCGCACGCGGTGCAGATGACCAATGCCTGGAAGCAAGAGGTGGTGCAGGGACATGGTGCGCTGGACAGCGCCAGCGCGGCCTTCCGCAAGCTGTTCATCCCCGGCACGGTCGCGCTGCTGACCAACGCGCTCGGGTTCATGGTCATCATGCGCATCGAGATCGACATCGTGCGCGAGCTTGGCATCACCGCCTGCCTGGGCGTGCTGCTGATGATCGTGACCAACAAGGTGTTCCTGCCGATCCTGCTGTCGTACACGCGGCTGGAGCCGTCGGCGCTGGCATCGGCGCAGGCCCGGCGCGCGCACGGAACCGGCGGGCTGTGGCAGAAGTTCGGCGCGCTGGCGCGTCCGGGCCCGGCGCTGGGCGTGTTCGTTGCCGCGCTCGCGTTGCTGGCGGCCGGCGCCATCGATTCGCGCGGCCTCAAGATTGGCGATGTCGGCAGCGGCGCACCGGAACTGCGCGCGGATTCGCGCTACAACCGCGACAGCGCCAGCATCGTGAGCCAGTACAACATCGGCTCGGATGCGCTGACCGTGGTGGTGGAACCCACCGGCTTCGACGACGGCTGCCTGCACTACCCGGTGATGAGTGCGGTGGAACGCTTCGAGATGCATATGCGCGGCGTGTCCGGCGTGCAGTCGGTGGTGAGCGTGTCGTCGCTGGCCAAGGTGGTGATCGGCGCCTACAACGAGGGCAACCCGCGCTGGGAGGCGCTGCCGCGCAGCAGCGAGGGCCTGAGCCAGGGCGCCAAGGCCTTCGACCCGGACAACGGCATGAATACCTCGAACTGCCAGGCCATCCAGGTGCTGATCTACACCGCCAACCATGAGGGCGCCACCATCGCCCACATCATCCGCGAGATCCGCCGCTTCACCGCCGCCGACAAGACCCCCAACGTGGCGTTCCGCCTGGGCGGGGGCAATATCGGCGTGATGGCGGCCACCAATGAGGCCGTGGAAGAAGCTGAAGTGACCATGCTGCTGTCGATCTTCGGTGCGATCACGCTGCTATGCCTGCTGACGTTCCGCTCGTGGCGCGCGGTGCTGTGCATCATCGTGCCGCTGACGCTGGTGTCGGTGCTGTGCAATGCGCTGATGGCGCGGCTTGGCATCGGGCTGAAGGTGTCGACGCTGCCGGTCATCACGCTGGGCGTGGGCGTCGGCGTGGACTACGGCATCTACCTGTATGAGCGCATCCAGCACCAGATCCGCGAGGAAGGGCAGGCCCTGCCGCAGGCCTTTGCCGAGGCCATGCGCCAGCGCGGTTCGGCGGCGCTGTTCACGGCGCTGACGATGTGCATCGGGGTGGGCACCTGGGCCTTTGCCGCGCTCAAGTTCCAGGCCGACATGGGTATCCTGCTGGCCTTCATGTTCCTGGTGAACCTGTTCGGCGCGGTGTCGCTGCTGCCGGCGCTGGCTGCGTGGCTGGGGGTGGAGGAAGAAGAGCGTGCGCGCGTGGCCGCCGGTGGTGCCGGTGGCGCCGCGCGCGGCGAGACGGTGCCGCCGGCGCACGCCCTGAAATCCGACGCGGTGTAAGGCCGATGACCCGGAGAGACAGCATGCACGATCACCAGGCTTACGCGGCGGCGGCATTCACACCGGTCCGCATCGGCCCGCTCACGCTGCGCAATCGCATTATCAAGGCCGGCGCCAACGAGGGCATGACGCCGCAGGGCCTGCCGACCGAGGCGCTGGTCAGGCACCACCGCGAGCTTGCCGCGGGCGGCGTGGGCATGACCACGGTGGCGTATGCGGCGGTGGCCGACGACGGCCTGACTTTTTCGCACCAGCTCAGCATGCGCCCGGAGCAGGTTGCGCACCTGCGCGTGCTGACCGATGCCGTGCATCGCGAAGGCGCGGCGGCCTGCCTGCAGATCACCCATGCGGGCTCGTTCACCACCATGCGCCATGGCGGCAGCGGCGCGCCGGGCAGTGCTTCATCCGGACTCAATGCCTTTGGCATGCTGCATGGCGTGTATTTCCAGCGTGCCATGCGCGAGGCGGACATGGCGCGCGTTGCCGGCCAGTTTGCCGCCGCGGCGCGGCTGGCGCGCGAAGCCGGCTTCGACGCGGTGGAAATCCACATGGGGCACGGCTACCTGCTCAACCAGTTCCTGTCGCCGCTGAGCAACCGTCGGCGCGATGCGTTCGGCGGCAGCGTGGAGAACCGCACCCGCTTTCCGGCCGCGGTACTGCGCCAGGTGAAGGACGCGGTCGGCGCCGAGCTGGCGGTCTGCTGCAAGCTGAGCGTCAGCGACGGCGTGCCGGGCGGCAACGAACCCGCGGATTCCGCCGTGACCGCGCGCCTGCTGGAGGCGGAAGGCGCCGACCTGCTGACCCTTAGCGGCGGGCGTAACGTGGAGAGTCCTTGGGCGCTGTTCGGCAGCCCCATGCCCACGGCGCAGATGAAGGCCGCCGCACCGACCGCGGTGGCGCGCTTCGGCATCACCATGCTGGAGAAGCGCACGCCGCGCGCGCTGGCCTTTCGCGAGCTGTACTTCCTGGAGGCGTCGCGCGTGGTGCGGCGGGCGGTGCGCATGCCGCTGGCCTATATCGGCGGCGTCAAGTCGATCGGCAATGTCGCGCAGCTGATGGAAGAGGGCTTCGACTGCATCGCGCTGGCGCGCGCGCTGATCCACGATCCCGCACTGGTCGCCAACTGGCGCAGCGGCGCGGTGGCGCATTCGGCCTGTGACAGCTGCAATGGCTGCGTGGCGCGGATCTACGATCCGGCCGGTGTCAGTTGCGTGCATGGCCCGGGCAATGACCCGGCGCTGACGAAGATTGCCGCGCTGCAGTAGTCCGATGGGACGATGAGCCGCCGGCCAGACGCTCTTATCTTGAAGGTCCCACGGGAATTCAAGGAGACAGACGCCATGACCGCTGACGGCAACCAGACTGGCTACAAGACCGGCTACAAGATCGAATCACGCCCGCTCGAGGCCCGCTACGCGCGCGGCTGGCATTGCCTCGGCCTGGCCGATGGCTACCGCGACGGCGTGCCGCACACGCTGAATATCTTCGGCCGGCGTCTGGCGGCGTTTGCCGACTCGACCGGCGCGATTCGCGTGATCGACGGCTACTGTCCGCACATGGGCGCAGACCTGAGCACCGGCACCGTGCAGGGCGACAACCTGGTCTGCCCGTTCCACGGCTGGCAGTGGGGCGGCGACGGCGGCTGCAAGTCCATTCCCTACTGCAAGCGGGTGCCGCCCAAGGCCCGCGTCGGCGCCTGGGAGACCTGCGAGCAGAACCACCTGCTCTTCATCTGGCACGATCCCGAAGGCCGCCCGGCACCCCCCGAGGTGGCGATTCCGCGCATCGATGCCTGCTTCTCTTCGGATTGGTCGGACTGGGCCATCGACGAGATGCTGATCCGCACCAATTGCCGCGAGCTGGTCGACAATATCTCCGACATGGCGCATTTCGGCACGGTCCATGGCGCGCCGGTGGACTATTTTGCCAACCTGTTCGAAGACCACAAGGCCACGCAGCTGATGATCGGGCGCAGTGCCCGGCTCTCGGGCGATGCGCAGCTGACGGCGCTGTCCACGTACTTCGGGCCTGCATACCACATCACCGAGATGATCGGACAGATGGGCGACCAGCAGATCCACTCGATCCTGCTCAACTGCCATGTGCCGATCGACCTCAACAGCTTCGCGCTGCGCTACGGCGTGCTGGTGAAGAAGATCCCGGGGCTGTCCGAGGAACAGAACCGTGCCATGGCGCAAGCCTATGTGGAGCAGGCCAAACAGGCCTTCTACGAGGACGTGGCGATCTGGGACAGCAAGATCCGCATCGACAACCCGTTGCTGTGCGAAGGCGACGGGCCCCTCTACCAGATGCGTGACTGGTACCAGCAGTTCTACACCGACTTGGAGCAGGTGCGGCCGTCCAGCGTGGCACGGCGCATCTTTGAGCTGAACCCGGGCAATATCGAGCCGCCGGCGCTGCGGCATGTGTTCGAGGCCTGATGGCAACCTCCACGGAACCTCGCACCATGAAAACCGTCGTCATTACCGGAGCCGCGTCCGGTATGGGCGCGGCCGTGCGCCAGCGCATGCTCGCCGACGGCTGCCGGGTCATCGGCATCGACCTGCGCGATGCCGACATCGTTGCCGACCTGTCCAGCCCGCAGGGCCGCGCTGCCGCGATCGACGCCGTACTGTCGCGGTCAGGCGGCCGCATCGACCAGCTGGTCTGCTGCGCCGGCCTGGGCCCGCATGTCGAACCCGCAACGCTGGTGGCATCGGTCAACTACTTCGGCTTGGTAGCACTGCTGGATGGCCTGTTCGAGGCGCTGCGCCAGGGCTCGGATCCGTGCGCCGTGGTGGTGTCGTCCAACTCGGCCACGCTCCAGTCCTGGGAGGGCAGCCCGCTGCGTGATGCCTACCTTGCCGGCGATGAGCCAGGCGTGTGCACGATGGTGGCGGCCGCTGCGGCGGCGGAAGCCACCCGGGACCAGGCTGGCTATATCGCCTATGCCAGTTCCAAGCATGCGGTGGCGGCGGCCGCGCGGCAACGTGCGGCCGCGTGGGGACAGGCCGGCGTGCGCCTCAACGTGGTCGCGCCGGGGGCGGTGGAAACGCCGCTGCTGCAGGCCGGGCTGAAGGATCCGCGCTATGGCGATGCCATTCGCGATTTCCTGCCGCCGCTTGGGCGCCGCGCCCAGCCTGAAGAGGTGGCCGCGCTGATCGCGTTCCTGTGCGGGCCGCACGCTGCCTACATCCATGGCAACGTGGTGTTCATCGACGGCGGCCTGGATGCCGCGCAGCGACCGCTGAACTTCTGATCTCCTGGCCAATGGGGCATCCGCCGCGAGC
>NZ_JBYSZW010000032.1:0-1862 GCF_058787575.1 Cupriavidus sp. FW305-3-2-15-C-LB2 | reverse complement strand
CCGGGGGGGATGCCCCATTTTTGTTCGATGGCGCTCCGGACTTACGTGACCATGACATCGTCCTGCATCCGGCGCTCGCGTTCGCCGGGATACAGGGCCTTCTTTTCGAGGTAGAAGCACTCGGCGCAGCCCGGGTTGCAATCGGAGCGGCTGGGCTTTGCCATGTAAAAACCCCCAAGAGTCGTCTCCGACTTCTGGGGGCAGTTCAGGGCGGGGAGGGGAGCGCGACCGGGCGCCAAAGGCTGCGCCCGGCCGGATATCACGATGGGATCAGGTACCCGACCCGCGCGCGGCGTCCGGGGAGAAGAACGCCTCGTTGAATTCCGGGCTGTTGTTCAGCGTTGCCATCGGGCCTTCGTTGGTCAGGCGGTCGGCCATGTAGGCACCCGAAATCAGGTCATGGTAGAACACCGTGGTCGGATAGTAGCGGCGTGCATCATAGGCGTACACCGAGGCCTGGAGATTGGTGCGCCACAACTGGCCGCGGCCATCGTAGTTGTCGGCCGCCAGGGCCAGCCAGCTGTCTTCGTCGAGATACAGCACGCGTTTCGCATACTGGTGCCGGAAACCGGACTTGAGCGTGGCTTCCAGTACCCATACCCGATGCGGTTCATAGCGCATCGCGTCCGGATTGGCATGGCCATTCGTGAGCAGCTCCTTGTACTTGACGGAAGTGCTCTGCAGCTTGTAATTGTGGTACGGGACGAAGATCTCTTTCTTGCCGACGATCTTCCAGTTGTAGCGTTCGCCCGAGCCGTTGAAGAGGCGGTCGTCGTCCACGGTGCGGAAGCCGCCGGGACCCTGGGGCTGGTCAAAGCCGAATTCCGGCGCCTGGCGCACCCGCCGCGTGCCCGGGTTATAGATCCACGTGCGGTTGGTGTCGGAACCCTCCTGGTCCCAGACCGCGTAGCCAACGATCACCTGGCCGCGGTCACGCAACGGCAGGTCGGTGGCGGTGCGGAAGAAGGAGCGCTCGTTGAGGGCGCTGCGCGGGTCGAACTTGCCATTGTTGCGCGGCGACAGGATGCTGTACGAGACGCGCCCCCACGCGATCGAGCCGTTCGGATACACCACGGCCTGGTCGAACTGAGCCTTCTCGGTGCCGATGGCCGACGAGAAACGCTGGTTCCACAACAGCTCCATCGCGGTTTTCGGAATCGGGTAGGGAACCTGCGGACCCGCTTCCTTCAGGCCGTTGGCATCGCTCGTCATGCTGACGGTGGTGGCGTAGGTGCGGATGTCCTTGTAGACCGCGTCCTCGTAGCGGAAATCGCGATGGCTTGGGTACACCGGCATCTTGAAGGTGTCGGGATACTTCTTGAACAGCGCCTTCTGCCCGTCGCTAAGCCGCTCGGCATACTGCGCCATGTTCTGCGCCGTGATGACGAACAGCGGCTTCTCATCGGCATACGGGTCCGGGTAGCGTTCGCCGCGCTGGTATTTGACATGCGCCGGCGTGCCCAGCCACTTGCCGGACCATGCCGGGACCTCGCCGTCCTTGCTGGCGGCACGCTCGGCGCCCATCGGCGTGAGGGGGCCATCCAGTTGCTTGAGCTCCTCCGGGGTGGCCTTCGCCCACGATGCCGCCGCCAGGGCCATGCTGGTGAGCAGCAGGCCACCGCGTATCAGTTGTCTTGTGCTGGATTTCATTGAAGTCTCGCTCCTTGTAAAGAGGAATTGCCGGCGCCGGCTGTGCCTGTGCCTGTGCCTGTGGTGACAGCGTAGTGATGGCGCGGCGGCGGGGAATCGTTGGAACGGACTAGTGGATTTCCCTAGCGCCCGGCGTGGCGGGGCGGGGACAATCCGGGTGGCGTGCCAGCATCCCGCGAGGATTGCGGGAGCGTGCCGGGGTGGTACGGGAA
>NZ_JBYSZW010000031.1:0-87256 GCF_058787575.1 Cupriavidus sp. FW305-3-2-15-C-LB2 | reverse complement strand
GGCCCCTCTCCCGCAAGCGGGCGAGGGGAGCACCCAGCCAGGGGGAGGAGATGTCTTCGTCCTTCTCGACGACGCCACGGCCCCGGCGGCGCAAGCCGCATCACGCCTCTACACCGGCTTCATCCGTGAAGACGTCTTGCCCGCCGGCAGCGACATCGCGCAGCTCGACACCATGCTTGCCGAAGGCTGGCGCCAGGGCTGGCATGCCACCCTGTTTGCCCCCTACGAATTCGGCGGCGCGCTGGTCGATGCCCCGGTGCACACCGGCAACGCGATGCCGTTCCACGACGGCGCGCTGCGCCTGCTGTGGTTCCGCAACCTGCGCCGGCTCGATGCCGCGGCGGTCACGGCGTGGCTGCAGGCGAAAGCCGACCCCAGGCCGGCGGGCCTGATGGACGTGGCCTCCGATACCTCCCGCGAGGCATTCGACGATGCCATCGCCCGCATCCACCAGTGGATCGAAGCCGGCGACACCTACCAGGTCAACTACACCCAGCGCCTGCACTTCGATGCCTTTGGCGACCCGGTGGCGCTGTATGCCGCGCTGCGCGCCGCGCAGCCGGTGCCGTATGGCGTGCTGGCCAGCCTGCCGGATCGTGCCACGGTGCTGTCGCTGTCGCCCGAGCTGTTCGTGCGCCACGACGGCCAGGGCCACCTGCTGACCCGGCCGATGAAGGGCACCGCGCCGCGATCGGGCGATGCCGTGCGCGATGCGCAGGCCGCCGCCGCGCTGGCCGCCGATGCCAAGAACCGCGCCGAGAACGTGATGATCGTCGACCTGCTGCGCAACGACCTGGGGCGCATCGCGCAGCCGGGCAGCGTGGCGGTGCCGGAGCGCTTTGCGGTGCAGCCGTTTGGCGCGGTGCTGCAGATGACCTCTACCGTCACCGCGACGGCGCGGCCCGGCACGCGCTTTGGCGCACTGATGGCGGCGCTGTTCCCGTGCGGCTCCATCACCGGCGCGCCCAAGCGGCGCACCATGCAGATCATTGCCGAACTGGAAGGCACGCCGCGCGGGCTGTACACCGGGGCGATCGGCTGGATCGATGTGCCAACCGACGAAGGTACCGCGGGACCGTTCGCGCTGTCGGTGGCAATCCGCACGCTGGTACTGGCGCCTCTCGCGGATACCGGCCTGCGCGCGGGTGAAATGGGCGTGGGCGGCGGCATCGTCCATGACAGCGTCGCGGCGGAGGAGTTCGATGAATGCGGCTGGAAGGCGCGTTTCCTGACGCGGCACGATCCCGGTTTTACGCTGTTCGAAACCATGCGCGTGCAGGACGGCGAGTGCCTTTACCTGGCGCGGCATCTTGCGCGCATTGGCGCTTCGGCACATACGTTCGGCTTCGCTTTCGATGCCGATGCGGCACGCAACGCGGTGGCCGCTCAGGTAGCGCAGCTGGGCGCGGGGACATGGCGCCTGCGTATGAGCGTGGACAAGCGCGGCGCGCTCGCATTTGCCAGCGGCGCGGTGGCACCGATGCCGGCCGGTCCGGTCAGGATCGATATCGCCCCCGAGCCACTACCCGCCGCCGATCCGCTGCGCCGCCACAAGACCAGCGCGCGCGCAGTGTTCGATGCGGGCTGGCAGGCCGCCGAGCGTGCCGGTGGCTTTGACCTGCTGTTCTTCAACACGCGCGGTGAGCTGCTGGAAGGCGGGCGCAGCTCGGTCTTCGTCCGTATCGATGGCCGCTGGCTGACGCCGCCGCTGTCGGCTGACATCCTGCCCGGCGTGATGCGCGCGGTGGCGCTGGACGAGGGAGGGGCGGCCCTGGGCGCCCCCGGCGAAGTGGTGACGGAAGCGGTGATCACGCGCGCGATGCTCGCGCGCGCCGAGGCCATCGTCCTGGTCAACGCCTTGCGCGGCGCGATGCCGGCGACGCTGAGTCAGTAAGCCTGAAGACTAAGGGTGGTGCGTGTCCAGGACGCCGTCGCCCAGCTTCCAGCGCACCACGCCCGGCAGGTTGATCAGCTCGCGGTCGTGGCAGATCATCACCACGGTGCGGCCTTCGGCGGCCAGGTCGCCGACCAGCCCAATCACCTGTTCGCGCGCATGGCCGTCCAGGCTCGAGGTAGGCTCATCCAGCAGCAGCAACTCCGGCTCCAGCACCTTGGCGCGCGCCAGCGCCACGCGCTGGATCTCGCCGCCTGACAGGTATTCGGGCGCGGTGTCCTGCAGGTGCGACACGCCGGCCCAGCCCAGCGCCTCGCCCACGCGGCGGGCGATCTCGTCGCGCGGCATCCCGCGTGCGTGCAGGCCGTAGGCGATGTTCTCGCGCACCGAGGTGCGGAACAGGTACGGATGCTGGTGCAGGTAGGCAATGCGCTGGCGCAACGCCGGCGGCAGCGGGGAGAGGGGGGCGTCGTGCGCCTGGCCGTGCGCGTCGGTCCACTGCGCGCTGGCGCCGGGTGCCGGCTCCAGCCCGGCCAGCATGCGTAGCAGCGTGGTCTTGCCGGCGCCGTTCATGCCGGTCAGCACGATCGCGGTGGCGCGCGGGATCACCAGCCTGTCGATGGCAAAGAGCTTGCGCAGGCCGATGGTGCGCGCCAGCCCTCGCACGGTCAGCAGCGGGCTGTGGTCATGGGCAACTGAGGGGGTCATCGGCGGAAGCCTCCGGCACCCTGCAGCCAGGCCATGCCGATATTGACCAGCAGCGCCAGCGCCACCAGCACGATGCCCAGCGCAATGCCCTGGGCGAACTCGCCCTTGCTGGTTTCCAGCGCAATGGCCGTGGTGATGGTGCGGGTCGAGCCTTCGATATTGCCGCCGATCATCAGGGCCGAGCCGACTTCGGCAATCACGCGCCCGAAGCCGGCGACCACTGCCGCCATCAGCCCGAAGCGCAGTTCGCGGATCACGGTCAGGAAGGTGCGCCAGCGGCCTGCGCCCAGCACCCAGGCGGTCTCGCGCAGGCGCACGTCGGCGCCCTGCAGGGTCGACAGCGCAAACGCCAGCACCACCGGGAAGCCGATCACCGCCTGCCCCAGCACCATGCCCGCCGGCGTGAACAGCAGGTGCAGGCTGCCCAGCGGGCCCTGGCGCGTCAGCAGCAGGTAGAGGACCAGCCCGACCAGCACGGTCGGGAACGACAGGAAAGCCTGCGCCACCACCACCACCGCACGCCGGCCCGGGAACTGCCGGGTGGCGATCAGCCAGGCCGCGGCGATCGCCGGCACCGTGGCCAGCGCCAGTCCCAGCACCGCCACCATCAGCGAGGTCCAGACGATGAACCACAGGCCAGCGTCGCCGCTGGCCAGCAGGCGGAAGGCGTCGGCGGTGGCGGTGCCGATCTCCACCGGCTCAGGCGGAGAAGGTGTGCTCGGCGGCGGGGAAGCTGCCGTCCTTGACGGCGGCCACGTAGGCGCGCACGGCTGCCTCGATCGAGGTCTGGCCGTCCATGAAGTTGCGCACGAACTTGGCCTTGCGGCCCGGGTAGACATTGAGCATGTCCTGCAGCACCAGCACCTGGCCTGAGCAGTCCGCGCCCGCGCCGATGCCGATGGTGGGGACCGTCAGCGATTGCGTGATCTCGCCGGCCAGCGCCGCGGGCACCGCCTCCATCAGCACCACCTGCGCGCCGGCGGCCTGCAGCGCCAGCGCGTCGCGCTTGAGCTGGGCCGCGCCGGCGTTGGTCTTGCCCTGCACCTTGAAGCCGCCCAGCGCGTGCACCGACTGCGGCGTCAGGCCGATATGCGCGCATACCGGGATGCTGCGCTCGACCAGGAACTTGACGATGGGCGCCAGCCAGTCGCCGCCTTCGAGCTTGACCATCTGCGCGCCGGCCTTCATCAGCGTGACCGCGCTGGCAAACGCGGCCTCAGGCGTGGGATAGGTGCCGAACGGCAGGTCCGTCAGCAGCAGCGAGGTCTGGTTGCCGCGCGCCGCGCATTCGGTGTGGTAGGCCATCTGTTCCAGCGTGACCGGCAGCGTGGTCTGCTGGCCCTGCATCACATTGCCCAGCGAATCGCCGACCAGGATCATTTCCACGCCGCAGTAGTCGAGCAGCGCGGCGAAGCTGGAGTCGTACGCGGTCAGCATGGCGATTTTCTCGCTGGCGTCACGCATCGCCTGCAGTTTGGGAATCGTGATGGTCTTGCGGGAGGGATCGAGGAGGTAGCTCATGGCAGTGCCCATATAGGACGGCTTTGCCGGTGCCGGGAGGGCCGCCCGCACGGCAACGACAGCCGTCGTTATTGTGTTGGGTCTGGCAGGCGTGGCCTGTCAGGGCGCAGCGAGATTGAGAAAGGCCTTGCGGCCGCGCATGTTTTCGATGCGCGACAGTAGTGTACGGAAATCGTCATCATTGTCCACCGGATTGAAGTGGGCGGTGTCGACCACCATCACCGGGGCGTCGTCGTACCGGTGGAACAATTCGCCGTAGGCGCCGGCCAGGCGCTGCAGGTAGTGTTCGTCGATGCCGGCCTCGCCGGGCTCGCCGCGGCGCACGATGCGCTCGCGCAGGAGCGACGGGGTGGCCTGCAGCACGATCACCAGGTCGGCGCGCTGCGGCGGCAGGTCAAGGCGTGCGGCGATGGCGTCGTAGAGCGCCAGTTCGTCGTCGGACAGCGTCAGCGCCGCGTGCAGCCGGTCCTTGGCCATCAGGAAATTGGTGACCATGCGCTGTCCGGCCAGCACCCCCGCCTGCCATTGCTGCAGTTGCACCGCGCGCTGGGTCAGGCACCACAGCTGCAGCGCCAGCGCATGGCGCGCGGGATCGCGGTAGAAGGGTTCGAGGAAGGGGCTGCGGCGTGCGCTGTCGGGCAGCTCCTGGGCCTGCAGCGTGCGCGCCAGGCGCTGGGCCAGCGAGGTCTTGCCGGATCCGACGGGGCCTTCGACGACGATGCGGCGCAGGTGATCGAGCATGGCGCTCCGGGCTTCAGTGGGGTGGAAGGCTGCGCCGCGGGCGCAGCCGGGCGGGGTCAGCCAGGGCTGCCGCCATCGCCGGTCTCGCCAGCGGCGGCCTGCATGCGCAGGCACTTGCAGGTGGACACCTTCTCGATACGCTGCGCGCCCACGCCGGCCAGGTAGTCGGCGGCGCGTCCGCGCCCGGGGATGGCCAGCGCGGCGTCCAGCTCCAGCAGCGGCACCAGCGTGAAGGCGCGCTCGGTCAGGCGCGGATGCGGCACCGTCAGGTGCTCGTGGTCGTGCTGCTCGTCGCCGAACAGCAGCAGGTCCAGGTCCAGCGTGCGCGGCGCGTTGCGGAACGGCCGCTCGCGGCCGAACTGGTCTTCGATGTGGTGGCAGATGCGCAGGAGCTGCGCCGCGGTGAACGAGGTCTGCACCTTGACCACCGCGTTGTAGTAGTCGTCGCCGCCGGCATCGACCGGGGCGGTGCGGTAGAGCGATGAGCGCGCCAGCACCGTGATGCCGACCTGCTGGGCCAGACACACGATGGCGTCCTTGATGGCCTGGCGGGCATCGCCAAGATTGGCCCCGATGCCGATGAAGGCAAGCGTCATTTAGGTTTCCTCCGGCTGGCCGGGGCCGGCATGTGCTGCCTCGCCCGCGTCCGTGTCGCTCCGGGAAGACACTTTATCCGATTTCCGCGGACCGCGCCGGCGGCGCTTCTTGCGTGCCGGGCCTTCGCCCTCGGCGCCCTGGCCACCCTGACTGCCATGACCGCCTTGACCACCAGGGCCGCGCGCGCTGCGTACCGCGTCGATCAGGTCCTCGCGCTCGCCCGGGTCGGCGTCCTGGAAGTCCTGCCACCAGGCGGCCAGTTCCTCGGGCAGCTCGCCCGACTGGCAGCGCAGGTGCAGGAAGTCGAAGCCGGCACGGAAGCGCGGCGACTCCAGCAGCCGGAACGGCATGCGGCCCACGCGCTTTTCAAAGCGCGGCTGCATGCCCCAGATATCGCGCATGTCGGTGACAAAGCGGCGCTGGATCGCCAGCTGGCCGGTCTGCTTTTCCAGCACCATGTCCATGGCGGTGTTCAGCGCGGCGATGGCGTGCTCGCCCTCCTCGCGCAGCCTGGTCCAGCGCTGCAGCACGTGGTGCCACAGCAGCGCGGCGAACAGGAAGCCCGGCGAGACCGGCTTGCCGGCCTGCACGCGGCGGTCGGTGTTGTCCAGCGCCAGCTGCACGAAGCGCTGGCCCATGGGCTGCTCCAGCGCCACGTCCAGCAGCGGCAGCAGGCCCTGGTGCAGGCCGGCCTTGCGCAGCTCCTGCAGCGAGGCCCAGGCGTGGCCGGACATCAGCAGCTTGAGCATCTCGTCGAACAGGCGCGCGCTGGGCACGTTGTGGATCAGCGACGCCAGGCCGGCGATCGGGTGGCGCGTGGCCTCGTCGATGTCGAAGCCGGTCTTGGCGGCGAAGCGCACCACGCGCAGCATCCGGATCGGGTCTTCGCGGTAGCGCGTGACCGGGTCGCCGATCATGCGCAGCGTGCGCGCGCGGATGTCTTCCATGCCGTGATGGTAGTCATGCACGGTCTGCGCGGCCGGGTCGTAGTACATCGCGTTGATGGTGAAGTCGCGGCGTTCCGCGTCTTCGGCCTGCGAGCCCCACACGTTGTCGCGCAGCACCCGGCCCGAGGCATCGATCGCATGGGTCTTGCTGTCGAGCTCGGCGCGCTTGAGGCGGCGGCCTTCGGGCAGCGTTTCGCTGGCGATGGCGTCGACCAGCGCGCGGAAGGTCGAGACCTCGATGATTTCCTGCTCGCGCCCGCCGTAGAAGGTCACGTGCACGATCTGGAAGCGCCTGCCGATGATGCGCGAGCGCCGGAACAGCGCCTGCACCTGGTCGGGCGTGGCGTTGGTCGCGACGTCAAAATCCTTGGGCTTGATGCCGAGCAGCAGGTCGCGCACCGCGCCGCCCACGATGTAGGCCTGGTAGCCGGCCTGCTGCAGCGTGGAGGTGACCTTGACGGCATTGCGCGACAGCAGCGCGGGGTCGATCTGGTGTTCGTCGGCGCCGACGATGCGCGGCGTATGGGCGCGGCCGGTGCGGCGCAGCTTGGGGCTGGGTTTGCCCAGCAGCCGGGTAATGAGCTTCTTGATCACGTCAGAACAGATCCATGATGCGCCAGCCGGCCGCGGCGGCGTGGTGGCGCAGGCGATCGTCCGGGTTGGTGGCGATCGGCTCGGAGACTTTTTCCAGCAAGGGCAGGTCGTTGGCCGAGTCGCTGTAGAAGGTGGTCGTTTCGAAGTGGTCCCACTGCGCGCCCTGGCTCCTGAGCCAGGATTCGACGCGGGTGATCTTGCCTTCGCGGAAGCTGGGCACGCCGTGGACCTCGCCGGTGAACTGGCTTTCCGGCTTGCCGTCGATGGTGGCGGGCTCGGTGGCGATCAGGTGCTTGATGCCGAAGGCCGCGGCGATCGGCGCGGTGACAAAGCTGTTGGTGGCGGTCACCACGGCGCACAGGTCGCCGGCTTCCAGGTGCTTGTAGACCAGCGCGCGCGCCTGCGGCGTGATCACCGGGTCGATCACCTCGTGCATGAAGCGCACCCGCATGGCATCGAGCCGGTCGCGCGGGTTGGCCGCCAGCGGCGCCAGCGCAAAGCGCAGGAAGGCCTGGATATCGAGGGTGCCGGCTTTGTAGTGGCCGTAGAACTCGTCGTTCTTCTGCCGGTAGGTTTCCTCGTCGACGACGCCCAGGCGGACCAGGAAGCGGCCCCATTCATGGTCGCTGTCGGTCGGGATCAGGGTGTGGTCGAGGTCAAAGAGTGCCAGATTCATGGGCGGCGATTTTACCTTAAGGCGAGAGGTCGGGCGGGCAGGCAGGCAGGCGCCGGGGCCGCATTGGGTGCGGTATGGGCGCCGATCCGGCGCTAATCCCGGAATTCAGCAAACATTTCACGCAGCAGCGGCAGCGTCACCGGCCGCTTGCGTTCCAGCGAGTAGGTGTCGAGCGCGTCCAGCAGCGCCATCAGGCTTGGCATGTCGCGGTAATGCCGCGTCACCAGCCAGTGCGTGATCTCCGGCGACAGCTGCAGGCCGCGCTCGCGTGCCGCATGCAGCACAACGGCCTTCTTGTCGTCGTCCGACAGCGGCGCGACCTGGTACACCAGGCCCCAGCCCAGGCGCGTGCGCAGGTCTTCGCGCACCGGCATCGCGCGCGGGGCCAGGCCGCCGGCCACCACCAGCGCGGTGCGCACGTGGGCGCGCACCTCGTTGTAGAGCGAAAACACCGCGATCTGGCGCGCTTCATCCAGCAGCTCGACGTCATCGACGGTGTAGAGCTGGCACCACGGGTCGAACAGGAAGTCCGACAGCGGGTGGTGTGGGCTCAGGTAGCGGCTGCGGATGCCGTGCTGCGGCCCGGCCTCACATAGCGCGTGCAGCAGGTGGGTACGGCCGCAGCCGACCTCGCCCCACAGGTAGACCAGCCGGTCGCTGGCGTGCTCCTGGGCGAGCGCGGCGGGCAGTTCGCGCAGGCGCTGCACCGCTTCGCGGTTGGATGCCACCACGAAATTCTCGAAGGTCGAAGGCGGCGGGCTGCCCAGCTCGAGCGACAGTTGCTTGGGACGCGGGGACATGACGTATGGCTAACTTGCGGGTGTGGGCAGCAGTGGGGCAGCCGTTATTTTCGGTACAGGTCGCTGGCCAGGTAAACCCGCCGCACCTGCCGCGCACCGACCAGCAGCACGGCACAGGTCGGCAGCGCCAGCAGCACGCCGAAGAAGCCGAACAGCTGGCCGAAGGCGAGCAGCGCGAAGATCACCACCAGCGGGTGCAGGCCGATGCGTTCGCCCACCAGGCGCGGGGTCAGGTAAAAGCTCTCGATAAACTGGCCGAAGCCGTAGACCACCGCCACCGCGGCCAGCCCGTACCAGTTGCCGAACTGCAGCAGCGCGGCCAGGATCGCCATGACCAGCCCGACACCAAAGCCAATATACGGGATAAACACCGCCAGTCCCGTGAAGACCCCGACCGGCACGCCGATATCGAAGCCGGCGATGGTCAGACCGATCGAGTAGATCGCCGCCAGGATCACCATCACCAGGATCTGGCCGCGCAGGTATTGCGACAGCAGCGCGTCGGTCTCGTTGGTCAGTTCGCGCACCTTGGGCACCCAGCGGCGCGGCACCACGCCCTCAATGCGGCGCATCACCATGTGCCAGTCCATCATCAGGTAGAACATGACGATGGGCACGATAAAGACGATGCCGGCCACCGTGATCAGCGCCGAGCCCGACATCTTGACGTAGTTCAGCAACACCACCAGCAGGTCTTCCGGGCTGGCCGAGAAGCGGTCCGACAGCATGTTGCGCAGGCCCGGGAAGTCAAAGCGGATGCGCACGCCGAACTCCGCCAGCCGGGGCGAGACCACGGAGTTGAGCTTCTTCAGCAGGATCGGCAACTGTTCGCGGATCTGCGGGATCTCGCGTTGCAGCACCGCGATTGCCAGCAGTACCAGCATCACGCAGATCACCGTCAGCAGCAGGATCATCAGCGTCACGCCGATTGCGCGCGGCACCCGGCGGCGCTGCAGCCAGTCCACGCCCGGGTTCAGGACATAGGCGAAGATGAACGCGAACAGGAACGGCGTCAGCACCGGCGCCAGCGCGATGATGGCGGCGAACAGCGCGACGGCCACGACGACCCAGAGCAGGATACGCTTGGCCTCTTGGTTCAACAGCGGGGCATTCATCAATAGTTGGGAAGGACGGGCGACTGCGCCGTTTGCGGCGGAATCTCGCCGGAAACTGGAAGCGGGGGGCCTCTATCCGTTAAAATTGCAATTCTACTGGACTCGCGCCCGCGTTCCGATGCCAAGCAACGGAAGCCGCGGTGGCCCGAGCGCCGGATTCCTCACTTTATTTCCTCCAGGACAAGCAGGTTCCCATGAGCGCATCCCCGACCGCCGGCCAGGCAGGCCTTTCCTACCGCGACGCCGGTGTTGATATTGATGCCGGCGACGCACTGGTCGACCGCATCAAGCCGTTTGCCAAGCGCACCATGCGCGAAGGTGTGATGGCGGGCATCGGCGGGTTCGGTGCGCTGTTCGAACTGTCGAAGAAGTTCCAGGAGCCGGTGCTGGTGTCGGGCACCGACGGCGTGGGCACCAAGCTCAAGCTTGCGTTCCAGCTCAACCGCCATGACACCGTCGGCCAGGACCTGGTCGCCATGAGCGTCAACGACATCCTGGTGCAGGGTGCCGAGCCGTTGTTCTTCCTCGACTACTTTGCCTGCGGCAAGCTGGACGTGGACACCGCCGCCACCGTGATCCAGGGCATCGCCCGCGGTTGCGAACTGGCCGGCTGCGCCCTGATCGGCGGCGAAACCGCCGAAATGCCCAGCATGTACCCGGACGGCGAATACGACCTGGCCGGCTTTGCCGTCGGTGCGGTCGAAAAGAAGAAGATCATCGACGGCAGCACCATCACCCCGGGCGACGTGGTGCTGGGCCTGGCTTCGTCGGGCGCGCACTCCAACGGTTACTCGCTGGTGCGCAAGATCATCGAAGTGGCCAGGCCGGACCTGAACGCCGACTTCCACGGCCAGCGCCTGCAGGACGCGATCATGGCGCCGACGCGCATCTACGTGAAGCCGCTGCTGTCGCTGATCGAAACCCTGCCGGTCAAGGGCATGGCCCATATCACCGGCGGCGGCCTGACCGAGAATGTGCCGCGCGTGCTGGCGCAGGACGTCACCGCCGTGCTCAAGCGCGATGCCTGGACGCTGCCGCCGCTGTTCCAGTGGCTGCAGGCGCAGGGCCGCGTGGCCGACGACGAAATGCACCGCGTGTTCAACTGCGGCATCGGCATGGTCGTGATCGTGGCCAAGGAAGACGCTGAACGCGCCATCCGCCACCTGCAAGCGGCCGGCGAGGCCGTGTGGCAGATCGGTGAGATCCGCGAACGCGCCGAGGGCGAGGCGCAGACCATCGTGGTCTGACGACACCGAAGCCTTCCGGCAAGAACGGCGCATGCCTTAGGGCATGCGCTTTTTTTTTTCGTCCTGCGTACGGCTCATAAGGGTTTACCCAAAGGCTCACACCCGCTTTGTGCCCTGCGCTGGCCGAGTCCCGTTTTCGTGCATCGCACCAAAATCCAGCATGCATCTGCACCAAGTCTGATAAACAATATTTTGCTTGATTGTATGGCGGTTTATCGCCTAATGTACTGAGCAAAGACGCAGCACACGTATGCCGCGTCCGGAGACAACGCCTCCGCGCGATGCCGGCAACCACCGGCGGCGCTGGGGGCAGGCCAGGACCATTGGAGGATCCACCATGCAAGCAGTCAGCATCGACGCAGCGGCAAAAGGCGCGTCGGCCCAGAAGCAGTCCGTCGCGCGCGTCGCGGGGGCCAGCCTCGCCGGCACCACGCTCGAGTTCTACGACCACTTCATCTACGGATCGGCCGCCGCGCTGGTCTTCCCCAAGCTGTTCTTCCCGCAGAGCGACCCGCTGACCGCGACGCTGCTGTCCTTTGCCAGCTACGGCGTTGCCTTCGTGGCGCGGCCGCTGGGCGCGGCGATCTTCGGCCACTTCGGCGACAAGATGGGGCGCAAGTCCATCCTGATCATTACGCTGCTGATGATGGGCCTGGCCACCTTCGGTATCGGCCTGCTGCCGACCTATGCCGCCGCGGGCGCGCTGGCGCCGGTGCTGCTGGTGCTGCTGCGCGTGGTGCAGGGCCTGGCGCTGGGCGGCGAATGGGGCGGGGCGGCGATCATGGTCAACGAGCTCGACCCTGAAGGGAAAAGGCGCGGCATCCTCGGCAGCCTGGTGCAGCTCGCCGCGCCGATCGGCCTGCTGCTTGCCAACGGCGTATTCGCGCTGGTGACCTGGCAGGTCTCGGAAGAAGCCTTCCTGAGCTGGGGCTGGCGCGTGCCGTTCCTGCTGTCGGCGCTGCTGGTGGGCGTTGGGCTCTACATCCGCTCCAACGTGCGTGAATCCGGCATGTTCGAGAAGCTGGAGGAATCCCACGCCGAAGCGCGCGCGCCGATCATGGAAGTGCTGCGCAACTACAAGAAGCAGCTGCTGATCGCCTTCGGCGCGCGGCTGGGCGGCGATATCGCCTTCTACGTGTTCACGCTGTTCCTGCTGTACTTCGTGCCGACCAAGCTGGGCCTGCCCAAGAGCATCGCGCTCAATGCCGTGCTGCTGGGTGCGGTGGCGCAGATCCTGTTCATCCCGGTGGCCGGTTACCTGGCCGACCGCATCGGGCGTCGCCCGGTGCTGATGATCGGCGGCATCGGCGGTGCGGTGTGGGCCTTTGTCTTCTTCACGCTGGTCAAGACCGGCAGCCCGGCTTTGATCATGCTGGCCTCGTTCGTCGGCATGGTGCTGGTGTCGTTCATGTTCTCGCCGCTGGCGTCGTTCCTGCCGGAGCTGTTCGCCACCCGGGTGCGCGTGACCGGTGCCTCGCTCGGCTTCCAGTTCGCCGGTGTGTTCGGCGGCGCGCTGGCCCCGCTGATCGCGGTGGGCCTGCTCGACCGCTTCGGCAGCACCGCGCCCGTTGCGCTGTACCTGGCGGCGGTGTGCGCGCTGATCGCAATCGCCGCGGCGGCCGCGCGGGAAACCAATCGCATGCACCTGTCCGACGCGGACCGCTGAATGCGGACCACGGTGAGCGGCAGTAACAATCTTCTCGTGAGCAGTATCGTGAAACAGTTCGACCTGATCATCCGCAACGGCACCGTCGTGACCGCCAGCGACACCATGCAGTGCGATATCGGCATCGCCGGCGGGCGCATCGTACAGCTCGGCCACGACCTGGGCGAGGCCGCGCAGACCATCGACGCCAGCGGCAAGCTGGTCTTGCCGGGCGGCGTCGATGCGCACTGCCACCTGGACCAGCCGATGCCGGACGGCCTCAGGATGGCTGACGACTTCGGCACCGGCTCGGTGTCGGCGGCCTGCGGCGGAACCACTACCGTGATCCCGTTCGCCGCGCAGGAGAAGGGCCATTCGCTGCGCGCCGCGGTGAACGACTACCATCAGCGCGCCGATGGCAAGGCTGTGGTCGACTACGCCTTCCACCTGATCGTGGCCGATCCTACCGAGGCGGTGCTGCAGGACGAACTGCCGGGGCTGATCCGCGAGGGCTATTCGTCGTTCAAGGTCTACATGACCTACGACGACCTCAAGCTGAACGACCGCGAGATCCTTGAGGTGCTGTCGGTGGCGCGCCAGGAGGGCGCGCTGGTGATGGTGCACGCCGAGAATTCGGACTGCATCGCCTGGCTGACCGAGAAGCTGGAAGCGGCGGGCAACACCGCGCCGAAGTTTCACGCGCTGGCCCGGCCGATGGCGATCGAGCGCGAGGCCACGCACCGCGCCATCACGTTCTCGGAGCTGGTCGACGTGCCGATCCTGATCGTCCATGTATCGGGCAAGGAAGCGGTGGAGCAGATCCGCTGGGCGCGCAACCGCGGTATGAAGATCTTTGCCGAGACCTGCCCGCAGTACCTGTTCCTGACTGCCGAAGACCTCGACCAGCCCGGCTACCACGGCGCCAAGTGCGTGTGCAGCCCGCCGCCGCGCGACCGCAGCAACCAGGAAGTGATCTGGGACGGCCTGGCCGACGGCCTCTTCACCATTTTCTCGTCCGACCATGCACCGTTCCGCTACGAAGACGCGCAGGGCAAGAAGCCTGGCGGCAAGGAAGTCCCGTTCCAGTACATCCCCAACGGCATCCCCGGCCTGGAAACGCGGCTGCCGCTGCTGTTCTCGGCTGGCGTGGTGGGCGGCCGCATCTCGGTCAACCAGTTCGTCGCGCTGACCTCGACCAACCCCGCCAAGCTCTACGGCCTGCATCCGCGCAAGGGCACCATTGCCATCGGCGCCGATGCCGACCTGGCGATCTGGGATCCGCAGCGTGAAGTGACGATCCGCAACGCCGACCTGCATCATGCTGTCGACTACACCCCGTATGAAGGCCTGCGCGTGACCGGCTGGCCGGTGACCACGCTGGTGCGCGGCAAGGTGGTGGCGCATGAGGGCGAGGTGCTGGCCGAGGCCGGCCACGGCCAGTTCCTGCCGTGCGGCCTGCCGGAGATGGCCAGGCCGCGCTATCGCACCTCGGGCGGCAGCCTGTGACGGCAGCCTTGCCAATGCTTTGACTGAAACGACTGACATGGAACTGACCAACCGCCTGGACGCCACCACTATCGCGGCCCGCGTCGCGGGGGGCCGCCTCGATCCCGCCGAGGTGGTCGCCGCCTTCCAGGCTCGCATCGCGGCGCGCAATGACCAGCTCAACGCCGTGTTCGAGCAGCGCCAGGAGCTGGTCGATGCCGACCTGGCGCAGCTGCGCGCGCGCCTGGCGCAGGGCGAGCGCCCGCTGCTGGCGGGCGTGCCGGTGATCGTCAAGGACGTGATCTGGAGCCAGGGCCGCCGCGTCACGCAGGGTTCGCAGCTGTATCGCGACTTCATTGCGCCCGCCGACGCGATCGCGGTCGAGCGCCTGCGCCAGGCCGGCGCGATCGTGCTCGGCATGGGCAATACCTCGGAGTTCGCCTGCAAGGGCCTGACCACCAACAAGGTCTACGGGCTGACGCGCCATCCGCTCGATGCCACGCTGACCGCGGGCGGCTCGTCTGGCGGCTGCGCGGTGGCGGTGGCGGCCGGCATGGCGCCGCTGGCGCTGGGCACCGACGGCGGCGGTTCCAGCCGGCGCCCGCCCGCGCATGCCGGCGTGGTCGGCTTCAAGCCTTCCTACGGCGCGATTCCCGATTCGGTCGGCTTTCCCCATGCCTTCAACGGCATCCAGGTGATTGCGCCGATCACGCGCACGGTGGCCGATGCCGAGCTGATGTTCGAGGCGTTGGCCGGCGCCGATCCGCGCGATCCCGATACGCTGGGCTTCTCGCTTGGCGCCGCGCGCCCGCTGCATACGCTGAAGATCGCGGTCAGCCCGCGCCTGGGCCTGGACACGCCGGTCGACGACGATGTCGCGCAGGCCTTCGAGCAGGCCGTGGCCCGGCTGCAGGCCGCGGGCCTGACCATCGAGCGTGCCGACCCGGCCTGGCCGAAGGGCGCCGACGAGGCCGCGCTGATGCCGCTGCAGCATGTCGGCCTGGCCAATCTCTACGGCGAGGCCTGGCGCCGCGACCCGGAGCTGTTCGATCCCGACGTGGCGCGCCAGATCGAGCGCGGGCTGGCCTGGAGCGGCGCCGACGTGGCGCGCGCGCGCGAAGCCAGCCACCAGATCGCGCTGGCCGTGGCCGGGTTCTTTACCCGCTATGACCTGCTGCTGTGCCCGACCACCCCGTGCGTGGCGTGGCGCAACGACCGGCTCGGGCCGGAGCGGATCGGCGGCGTGGCGGTGGAGCCGCGCGCCCATGCGGTGTTCACGCCCTTCTTCAATCATGCGCTGGCGCCGGCCATTTCGGTGCCCTGCGGCCATGGCCGCGACGGGCTGCCGGCGGGCCTGCAGATCGCCGGCCCGCGCGGTGCCGACCGCAACGTGCTGGCCGCGGCCAGGCTGGCCGAAAGCGTGCTGGCGCCGCTGCTCAACCCTGCCGGATAACCGTCATGCGAATCCTTGTCCTGAATCCCAATACCAGCGAAGGCATCACCGCGCGGCTGATGGCGGCGGCCACCGAGGCCGCGGCCCCCGGCACCGAGCTGGTGCCGCTGACCGCCAGCCGCGGCGTGCCCTATATCGCCACGCGCGCCGAGGCGCAGATCGGCGGCGCCATCGCGCTGGAGATGCTGGCCGAGCACCATGGCCAGTTCGACGCGGCCATCATCGCGGCCTTCGGCGACCCCGGCCTGATGGGCGCGCGCGAACTGTTCGACCTGCCGGTGGTGGGCATGGCCGAGGCGGCGATGCTGTCGGCCTGCATGCTGGGCCGGCGCTTTGCCATCGTGACCTTTGCGCGGGCGCTGGGGCCCTGGTATGAGGAGTGCGTGGACATGCATGGCCTGCGCAGCCGGCTGGCCGGCATCCGCATGCTGGACGGCAGCTTTGCCTCGGTGTCGGACGTCCAGGAAGAGAAGGAAGCCGTGCTGGTGGAACTGGCCAACCGCGCCGTGGCGGAGGATGAAGCCGATGTGGTGATCCTGGCCGGCGCGCCGCTGGCCGGCCTGGCCGCGCGCGTGCGCGACCGCATTCCGGTGCCGGTGGTCGACCAGATGGCCGCCGCCGTCAAGCAGGCCGAGGCGCTGGTCGCGCTGCAGCCGCGCAAGGCCACCGCGGGCACGTTCCGCCGCCCGGATGCCAAGCCCACGCTGGGTTTGCCCGCGGCGCTGGCAGCGCGCATCGAGCACCGCTAAGCCACTTCGCCGCCGATGACGCCGCGGCTCAGACCGCGGCGAACACCGCTTCGAGATCGACCTTTTCCTCGGCCGGCGCCTGCAGCCGCAGCGTGCTCTCGACATGGCCGAGGTGCTCGGACATCAGCCGCGCGGCGTGCTCGCCGTCGCCGGCTTCCAGTGCATCGACGATGTCGTCGTGTTCATGGTGCGGGCAGGACGGCACGCCCGGTGCGTCATAGAGCGCGATGATCAGGCAGGTCAGCGAGCACAGCTCGCGCATGTACTTGCCCAGGTACTGGTTGCCGGTCATTTCCGCCAGCTTGCAGTGGAACTCGCCCGACAGCCGGATGATGGCGCGGCGGTCGTTGCTGTCGCGCGCCTGCGCTTCCTGGCGCGTGGTTTCGCGCAGCGCGCGCACCCCCGGCGCGCCAATGGCGCCGGCCAGGTCGCGCACCAGCGCGGGTTCCAGCAGGTGGCGTGAATGCAGCACCTGGCGCGCTTCGGCCACGCTCGGGCTGGAGACGAAGGTGCCGCGGTTGGGATGGACCGTCAGCACGCCTTCATGCGCCAGCTTGGCAAAGGCCAGCCGTACCTTGGTGCGGCTCACGCCGAACACGCCGCCCAGCTTTTCCTCGACCAGCTTGGTACCCGGCGGCAGCCGGTGCTCCCAGATCGCGGTCAGGATGCGGTCGGCGATTGCCTCGACCGACGCGCCGCGCGCGCTGTCCGTGTCGGTCTCATTGATACCGTCGGTGGCGGGCAGGTCGGCTTTGGTTTGTGGCATGGCGGTTGGCGTTGGCGGCCCGGAAAAAAAGACAGTCGGTGTCGCTATTGTATGGCGGCCTGCTATCAAGTGTATAACAGCGGCGTCGGACCGGTTGCCGTTCTTACCTCGCGCCGAGCTTGTCCAGCGCCTCGCCGGTCACGCGGCAGATGCGCCAGTCGGGCAGCACGTCCGCACCCATGGCCTGGTAGAAGTCGATCGACGGCTGGTTCCAGTCCAGCACCGACCATTCGAAGCGGCCACAGCCGCGCTCGACCGCCAGCGCCGCGAGGTGCTTGAGCAGCGCCTTGCCCAGGCCGTGGCCGCGCCAGGCCGGATCGACATAGAGGTCTTCCAGGTACAGGCCGGGCCTGGCCAGGAAGGTTGAGAAATTGTGGAAGAAGAGGGCAAAGCCGACGGCTTGCCGGCCGCCATCGGTGTCGACTTCGACCAGCACCGCTTCGGCATGCGGCGTGGCGCCGAACAGTGCATCCTGGATCTTCTGCGGCGTGGCTTCGACAATATGCGTCAGCTTTTCGTATTCGGCCAGCGCCAGGATCAGGTTGAACAGCGTCTCGCTGTCGGCGGCGGTGGCGGGGCGGAGCGTGAAGGCGGGCTTGGACATGCTGGGTCGGCTCTCCGGAAAACAGGAATTCGGAATTATCGCCTGTGCGTCACTTGCCATGCCAGCTTGCATGCAACCGGGTCAGTGCCCGAAGTCCGCCAGCTTGCGCACCTGGTCGACATACCCGGGCGCCAGGCAATCCACCACCAGCCGCTCGGGCGTGCTGCGCAGCCAGGTCAGCTGGCGCTTGCACAGCTGGCGCGTGGCGGCGATGCCGCGCTCGCGCATGGTGGCAAAGTCTGCGTCGCCGTCCAGGTACTCCCATACCTGCCGGTAGCCGACGCAGCGGATCGACGGCAAGCCCGGATGCAGGTCGCCGCGCCGGCGCAGCCGCTCGACTTCCTCGATAAAGCCGTTGGCCAGCATCGCGTCATAACGCTGAGCGATGCGCGCGTGCAGCGCCAGGCGGTCCGATGGCTCCAGCGCAATCACGCGGAAGCGCTGGTCCGCCGCGCCGGCAAAGGTGCGCCCCTCGGCCTGGCGCGCCAGCAGTGCCGACATCGGCTGGCCGGACAGGCGGTGGATCTCCAGCGCGCGCTGGATGCGCTGCGCGTCATTGGGCGCGAGCCGCGCCGCGGTGACCGGGTCGACCTCGGCCAGCATCGCATGCAGCGCCGGCCAGCCGCGCTCGGCGGCAAGCTGGTCCAGCTCCGCGCGCAGCGCGGCATCGGCCTGGGGCAGGTCATTGAGCCCCTGCGTCAGTGCCTTGTAGTAGAGCATGGTGCCGCCGACGATCAGCGGCACATGGCCGCGCGCGCGGATCTGTGCGATCAGCCGTTCGGCATCGGTGACGAACTGCGCCGCGGAGTAGCTGTCGGCCGGGTCGATGATGTCGATCAGGTGGTGCGGCGCGGCTGCAAGTTCTTCGCGCGTGGGCTTGGCGGTGCCGATATCCATCTCGCGGTACACCAGCGCCGAATCCAGGCTGATGATCTCCACCGGCGCGTCGGCCGCCAGCGCCAGCGCGGACGCGGTCTTGCCCGAGGCGGTGGGGCCGAGCAGGCAGACCACGGGCGGATGCGTGGCGGAATCGTGGGGTACGGCGGACATCGAAAGCCTTGGATGAATCGTGGGGCGAGCGGCTTATTGCCCGCGCAGGAACAGCCGGTCCAGCTCGGTCACGGTCAGTTGCACCCAGGTCGGGCGGCCGTGGTTGCACTGGTCGGCGCGCTCGGTCTGCTCCATCTGGCGCAAGAGCGCATTCATTTCCTCGAGCGTGAGCTTGCGGTTGGCGCGCACCGCGCTGTGGCAGGCGAGGGTGGCCAGCAGTTCGTTGCGGCGCTCGGCCAGCACGCGCGAGCCGCCGTAGGCATGCAGGTCGCGCAACACATCGCGCGCCAGCGCTTCGGCATCGGCCTGCTGCAGCAGCGCCGGCACCGCTCGCACCGCGAGAGTGGTGGGCGACACCGGGGCGATATCGAAGCCCAGCAGCGTCAGTGTCTCCTGGTGTTCTTCGGCCACGCCGATCTCGACCGGGCTGCCGGGCAGCGTGACCGGGATCAGCAGCGGCTGCACCGCGAGGTCGCGCGCGTCCAGGCCGGCCTTGATCTGCTCATACAGGATGCGTTCGTGCGCGGCATGCATATCCACCAGCACCAGCCCGCGCGCGTTCTGCGCCAGCACATAGATGCCATGCAGCTGGGCGATGGCGTAGCCGAGCGGGTGGTCGTCGGGGGCGTCGGCAGGATCGGCAAAGCCGGCGCGCGCGGCCGGCGGCAGGCGGTCCAGCAGGCCGGGCGGGTCGTCGGCGCGTGCCGCCTGCGCGTCGGCCAGCCAGGCCGGCGCTTGCGCCGGGGTGCCGGGCATGGCGCCATACGGCCGCGCCGCCGGTGCGGCGGCATCGCGCACCATGCCCAGGTAGGCCTGGCGTGGCTGGGCGATGCCGAGTTCGGTCTGGCGTGCCGCGGAATAATTGATCCACTGGCCGCCGCCACCACTGCCGCCGCCATAGCCCGGCCGTGCGCCGCCCGCCGGTGTCGCGCCGCCAGACGGCAGGGTGATCTCGCCGTCGGCATCGGTATGCAGGCTGTCGCCGTTCCCGCCGGCCTGCCGCGCCAGGCAACGCTGCACCGCGTGGTAGACGAACTGGTGCACGGCGCGCGATTCACGGAAGCGCACTTCGATCTTCGACGGGTGCACGTTGACGTCGACCATCTCCGGCGGCAGGTCCAGGCACAGCACATAGGACGGGAAGCGGTCGCCGTGCAGCACGTCCTGGTAGGCGCTGCGCACCGCGTGATTGAGCAGCTTGTCGCGCACGAAGCGGCCGTTGACAAAGAAGTACTGCTGGTCCGGCCGCCCGCGCGAGGCGGTGGGCAGCCCGGCAAAGCCATACAGGTGCAGCGTGTCGGCCTCTTCGTCCAGTGGCAGGCGGGCGCGGGCAAAGTCATTGCCCAGCACCTGCGCGGTACGGGTGGCGACGTCGCCGGCATTCCAGTGCTCCAGCGGCTTGCCGTTGTGGTGGACCGAGATGGTCACGTCGGGCCGCGCCAGCGCCGTGCGCCGTACCATCTCCAGGCAGTGCCCCAGCTCGGTTTGCTCCGATTTGAGGAACTTTCGGCGCGCTGGCGTGTTGAAGTAGAGGTGCTGCACGTCGACGGTGGTGCCGACCCCGCCCGAGGCAGGCTGCACCGTGCCGGTATCGGCGCTGACCTGGGTGGCATGGGCATCGGCCGCGGTGCGGCTGGTCAGGGCCAGCTGGGACACCGAGGCGATCGAGGCCAGGGCCTCGCCGCGGAAGCCCAGCGTCAGCACTGATTCCAGTTCGTCGAGCGACGCAATCTTGCTGGTGGCGTGGCGCATCAGCGCGACCGGCAACTCTGCCGCAGGGATGCCGCAGCCGTTGTCCGTGATGACGATGCGCCGCACGCCGCCTTCTTCCAGCCGGATGCCGAGCTGCGTGGCGCCGGCGTCGAGCGCGTTTTCCAGCAACTCCTTGACCACCGAGGCCGGTCGTTCCACCACTTCGCCGGCGGCGATCTGGCTGATGAGCTGGTCCGGCAGCGGCCGGATCGGGCGCGGCTGCTGGGTGGTGCGCAGGGCGGTGCTGGAGGCGGAGGCAGGCATCCGGCGATTATACGTGGACGCCCGCACGGAGTCGGACGCGCAAAGGCGCCGCAGGTGACGGATTGGCGCGGCGGCTCTTGTATGATTCAGGCCAAGGCGGCCCAGGCCGCATCGGACAGAACGCAGTCAACCAAACCATCAACGGGGAACGACTTGGATCTCGCTTTGCAGCTCATCGACATGCTGGTGCATGTCGACAAATACCTCGGCACGGTCATCGACCAGTACGGCCACTGGGTCTATGCCATCCTGTTCCTGATCGTCTTTGCCGAAACCGGTCTGGTGGTCCTGCCGTTCCTGCCGGGCGACTCGCTGCTGTTTATCGCGGGCGCCTTCTGCGCAACCGGCGCCATGAACGAGTGGGCACTGATCGGCCTGCTGCTGGTGGCGGCGATTTCCGGCAATACCGTCAACTACCTGGTGGGCAGCTGGATCGGGCCCAAGGTGTTCGACCATCAGTGGCGCTTCCTGGACCAGGATGCGCTGCGCCGCACCCATGACTTCTATGAGCGGCACGGCGGCAAGACGCTGGTGATGGCGCGCTTCGTGCCGATCGTGCGCACCTTCGCCCCGTTCGTGGCGGGCGTGTCGCAGATGACCTTTGCGCGCTTCCAGATGTTCAACGTGGTCGGCGCCGTGGCCTGGGTGGTCGGCCTGGTCTTTGCCGGCTACTTCTTCGGCAACCTGCCGTTCATCCGCCAGTACCTGAACCTGATCGTGCTGGCCGGCATTGGCGCGGCCGTGGTGCCGCTGGTTCTGGGCGGGCTGTGGAAGCTGGTGCGCGGCAACCGCCGCCGGCCCACGCGCGTGGAGCGCTGAGCAAGTGAGGGGCCGCGCAGCCTTCGCGCCCTTTTTTCACTATGAAGCGGGTTCTTAGTTGAGGCTGCGGCTCATCATCCGCAGCGCCGGCATGCGCTCGCGGATCTGGCCGATATCGGCCGCATCGGGCCGGGCGAGCACATAGGCTTCCAGGTCGGCCAGCGCGGGGCGGAAGCACTCCAGGTTGGCGTACGCCAGCCCCCGGTCGCGCACTTCCTCGATCGAACCCGGCAGCAGGATCACCAGCCGGTTCTGCACCGCCAGCAGCCTCTGCCAGCGCGACTCCTGCAGGTAGATCGCCTTCAGGTTGCGCAGCATGCGTGCGACGATCTCGCGGTGGCTGGCCGCGCGCAGGAACAGGCCCAGCGGCACCTGGCTGGCATCGCTGATGCCTTCGCGCTCCAGGTACGGGTCCAGCATTTCCCGCAGCCGTTCCTTCGACAGGGTCTCGCCGGTGAGCGGGTCCAGGATCACCTCGCCGGCAGGAATCGTCATGCGCAGCAGGAAATGGTTGGGGAACGACACGCCCTTGAGCGGCAGGCCGATCTGCTGGCCCAGCTCCATGAACAGCACCGCAAGCGAGATCGGGATGCCGCGCCGCTGGCGCAGCACCACGTTCAGGTAGGAGTTGTCGGGGTCGTAGTAGTCGTTCGCGTTCGGGCCGAAACCCAGGTCGCGATAGAAGAAATGGTTCAGCAGGCGCAGCCGCTGGATCGCGGGGGTGCCTTCGGCGATCCGGCGCTTCAGGCGCAGCGCCAGCACGTCCAGCGCCGCAAGCTCGGACTGCAGGTCCAGGTCGGGGTAGGCGTCCTGCGCGATGGACAGCGCGGTTTCGGTCAGCGGGATGCCGTTTTCGTCAGCCACGAGGCTGGCGAAATAATCCAGGACTTTGGTGGATGTCATGTCGGTTTCCCGGTGCAGCCGCCGGCACCGCGCGCAGCGTGGGTCACCATTGCCGGCTCGTTAGGTGGCCCATGCGTTGGCAGATTCGCTGGCCCATCAGCCGGCGCGGCGCCTGAAGGCAGAGTAGCGCAGTCCCATGAGCCACAGTGTACCGAAGTAGACCACCGCTGCAAGTACCAGGCACGAAGCCAGCAGCGCGATGCGCAGCAGCGGCGTCGCGCCCAGCCCGATCCAGTCGAAGTTGCGCGCGAACCAGAGCAGCATGCCGGACAGCAGCAGCACCGAGGCGCACAGCTGCGCCAGGAACAGCCACCAGCCCGGCGCCGGCCGGTACAGGCCGCGCCGGCGCAGGCCGAAGAACAGCAGCAGCGCGTTGATGGTGGCGCCGGCGCTGATCGACAGCGCCAGCCCGGCATGGCCGATCCACGGCACGAACGCATAGTTGCAGGCCTGCGTGATCACCAGCACCAGCAGTGCGATCTTCACCGGCGTGCGGATATCCTGGCGCGCATAGAAGCCGGGCGCCAGGATCTTGATCGAAATCAGCCCCATCAGGCCGACGCCGTACGAGACCAGCGCCTGGCGCGTCATCTCGACCGCGTGGGCGTCGAACTTGCCATAGTTGAACAGCACGGCGGTCAGCGGCGCGCCGAACACGAACAGCCCCACCGCGCAGGGCACCGCCAGCAGGAAGGTCAGGCGCAGGCCCCAGTCGAGCAGGCTCGAGTACTCGGCATGGTCGCCCGAGGCGTTGGCCTTGGACAGGCTCGGCAGCAGGATGGTCCCCAGCGCCACGCCCAGCAGCGCGGTCGGGAATTCCATCAGCCGGTCGGCATAGGTCAGGTAAGAGACGCTGCCCGCGGCCAGCCGCGAGGCGATATTGGTATTGATGATCTGGCTGATCTGCGCCACCGACACGGCCAGCAGCGCCGGCCCCATCTGCCGCAGGATGCGGCGCACGCCGGGATCGGACCACGCCGCGCGCAGGTTGAAGCTCAGCCGCGGCATCACGCCCAGGCGCCGCAGCGCCGGCACCTGGATCGCCAGCTGCAGCACGCCGCCGACCAGCACGCCCCACGCCTGCGCGTAGATCGGCTGGTCCATGTGCGGGCCGACGAACAGGGCCGCGATGATCAGGCACAGGTTGAGCAGCACCGGCGTGAAGGCCGGCACCGCGAACTTGCGCCAGGTATTGAGGATGCCGGACGCCAGCGCCACCAGCGAGATCAGGCCGATATACGGGAACATCACCCGCGTCATGAACACGGCCGCGGTATAGGTCTCGCTTTGCCCGCGGAAGCCGGTGGCGACCGCGGTCATCACCAGCGGTGCCCCGATCACGCCAAGCAGGGACACGCCCATCAGCACCCAGGTCATGACCGTGGCGACGGCGTCGATCAGTGTCTTGGTCGGCTCGTCGCCGCGCTTGGTGTGGTATTCGCCCAGGATCGGCACGAAGGCCTGCGAGAACGCGCCTTCGCCGAAAATGCGGCGCAGCAGGTTGGGAATGCGGAAGGCCACGTTGAACGCGTCGGTCATCTCCGACGCGCCGAAGGCGCGGGCGATCAGGATTTCGCGCACGAGGCCGGTGATGCGCGAGAGCATCGTCAGGCTGCTGATGGTGGCGAGCGCTTTGAGCAGGTTCAAGGTGCGGGTCGGTGCGGGACGGTGGATCGGTGCGGGCGCACCGCATGCCGGGGACGCCACTGAGACGCGGTCCGGGCGATAAAGTTGCCGGCGCGCCACGTGCCCCGGCACAATGTGGCGCTTATTATACGGACCGGCCCGGCGCCCGCCCGGGCCTGAGCTGGCAAAGTGTCCGCCGTGTTGCTTTGTGCGCCGGCATCTGTGTATAATTGCCGATTCACAAGGACAGTTGCGTTCCGGATTCGTGTGTCAGTGCATCCCGGGTCGCTCGATATGACTTAATTGTTGTGTCCCCCGCGGCACGCATCTGAATTCAGGATATTTTTACATGGCAAATTCCGCACAAGCTCGCAAGCGCGCCCGCCAGGCCGTTGCCCAGAACGCTCACAACTCCAGCCTGCGTTCGCGTCTGCGCACCGCCGTCAAGGCCGTCCGCAAGGCCATCGACGCTGGCGACAAGGCCGCTGCCGCCGAGATCTTCAAGAACTCGCAAGCCGTGATCGACAGCATTGCCGACAAGAAGATCGTGCACAAGAACAAGGCTGCACGTCACAAGTCGCGCCTGTCGGCCGCCATCAAGTCGATGGCTGCCTGATCGCTGCCCGGGCCGCCCCGGCGGTCCAGCAGAGGAGGGTGCCCAGGCATCCGCCAATAAAAAAGCTCGTCATCCGACGAGCTTTTTTGCTTTCCGGCGCCAGGCCGGCACGCTTATTCCAGCGAACAGGCTTCAACCAGCTGCAGGTTGTTGTCGCGCGCAAAGTTAAGCACGAAATCCAGCGCCTTGGGTTCAATGTCGCGCAGCCGCACGTCCACCACCACGCATTTGACATTGCCGGCGAAGATCGGCCGCACGTAGGGGGAGTAGGTCAGGCGCGGGTCGCCGCTGTCGCCCTCGGGGCGGAACTGCGCCATCACGCCGCACAGCCGTTCGGCCCAGTCGCTCGGGCGGAAGGTCTTGCCTTCCTTGGTAATGCCTTGGATAAAGAATTCGCGAACGTTGGGGTTCATGAGGCTGGACACTGCGGGTGAGGCGGACGACTCGACGGTAAACCCGCTGGACGGGCGCCCGTTTGACGCGGCCGGGGCGCGTTTGGTTCGCGCTGGTTCCAGCCGGAAGGCGGGGCGTCGGTGTCTTGCGGGGGCACTTTTGATGCCGGCGGCGGGCAGCGGCATGGGTATGCCGGGCCCCGCGTGAATCAGCGGGTATTATATCTTATATAAGAGTTGCGCATAAGGGCGAAATCCTGTCGGGAACCTGTCAGCGGGCCCGGGCAAGTGCAGGGCGCAAGTCCGTGCCGGGTTGTCCCGGACTCGCCAAAGCAGAAATAATCCCTTATGATTCTTGCAGTTAAATTGCGTATGCGACGCGAAAGGCGGCTCCGCGGCGCGCTTGAGTCATGAACACTTCGTGACGGCGCGTCCCCACCGAGCCGCCTTCTTTGTTTTATGAGCTCAACCCCGATCAAGCATTACCTCCAGTTCAGCGACTTCACTCCCGACGAGTATGAGTACCTGCTGGATCGCGCGCGGATCCTGAAGGCCAAGTTCAAGAACTACGAGACCTGGCACCCGCTGCACGACCGCACGCTGGCCATGATCTTCGAGAAGAATTCCACGCGTACGCGCCTGTCGTTCGAAGCCGGCATCCACCAGCTGGGCGGCCACGCGGTGTTCCTGAACACGCGCGACTCGCAGCTGGGCCGCGGCGAGCCGATCGAGGATGCGGCGCAGGTGATCTCGCGCATGGTCGACATCATCATGATCCGCACCTTCGGCCAGGACATCATCGAGCGCTTTGCCGCGCATTCGCGCGTGCCGGTGATCAACGGCCTGACCAACGAATACCACCCGTGCCAGGTGCTGGCCGACGTCTTCACCTACATCGAGCAGCGCGGCAGTATCCGCGGCAAGACCGTGGCGTGGATCGGCGATGCCAACAACATGGCCTACACCTGGATCCAGGCCGCCGAGCGGCTCGGCTTCACCTTCCATTTCTCGGCGCCGCCGGGCTACCAGCTTGATCCGGCGATGGTGCCGGCGTCGGCAGCCGGCCTGGTCAAGGTCTTCGACGATCCGCTAACGGCCTGCCAGGGCGCCAGCCTGGTCACCACCGATGTCTGGACCAGCATGGGCTTCGAGGCCGAGAACGACGCCCGCAAGCGCGCCTTCAAGGACTGGATGGTCACGACCCCGATGATGGACCGCGCCGAGCCCGACGCGCTCTTCATGCACTGCCTGCCGGCGCACCGCGGCGAGGAAGTCGAGGCCGCCGTGATCGACGGTCCCAAGAGCGTGGTCTGGGAAGAGGCCGAGAACCGCCTGCACGTGCAGAAGGCGCTGATGGAATACCTGCTCTGCGGCCGCTACTGAACCAGCGCGGCGCGGGGTGAACAGGGAGGGGCCGCGATGGCCCCTCTTTTTACGTCTTTCGTACAGAAACCCAAGGAGATGGAAGTGAGCCAGTTCGACAACGTGTCGGTCGTCAAGAAAGCCAACCTGTACTTTGACGGCAAGTGCGTCAGCCACACCGTGCTGTTCCCGGACGGCACCCGCAAGACGCTGGGCGTGATCTTCCCGGCCGCGCTGACCTTCAACACCGGCGCGCCCGAGATCATGGAAATCAACGCCGGCACCTGCCGCGTGCGCCTGGCCGGTTCGGAAGACTGGCAGACCTATGGCGCGGGCCAGCAGTTCAGCGTGCCGGGCAACAGCAGCTTCGATATCGAGGTGCAGGAAACGCTGGACTACGTCTGCCACTTCGCGTGACCGGCGCGGCGGGCCGGTCCTGGCCCACCTGCTTTACAGCACTACCGGCTCCGGTTCGATGCGCACGCCAAAGCGCGCCTGCACCGCATCGGCGATGCGGTTGGCCAGTGCCAGCAGCATCGCGCCGGTGCCGCCGCCGTGGTGCACCAGCACCAGCGCCTGCTTGCCGTAGACGCCCACCGGGCCATCGGTCATGCCCTTGAAGCCGCAGCGGTCGATCAGCCAGCCGGCTGCCAGCTTGTACGAGCCGTCCGGCTGCGCATAACTGACCAGGTCCGGGTTGGCCTGCAGCAGCGCGTCGCGCTGCGCCGCGCTGACCAGCGGATTCTTGAAGAAGCTGCCCGCATTGCCCAGCTGTGCCGGGTCGGGCAGCTTGCGCGAACGGATCGCGACCACGGCGTCGCGAATCGTGGCCGCATCGGGCGCAGCCCGGCCATCGAGTTCGCGCGCCAGCTCTCCGTACGACAGCACCGGTTGCCACGCCTTGGGCAGGCTCAGCGTCACCGCCGTGATGATGTAGCGGCCGGCGCCGGCGTGCTTGAACAGGCTGTCGCGGTAGCCGAAGCCGCAGGCCCGCAGGTCCAGCCACACGAATGCGCCGGTGTGGCGGTCATAGGCGCGCACGCCTTCGAAGCGCTCGCGCAGCTCCACCCCGTAGGCGCCGATATTCTGGATCGGCGCCGCGCCCGCGGTGCCGGGGATCAGCGCCAGGTTTTCCAGGCCGGGCATGCCGTCGGCGATGGTGCGGTTGACCAGCGCGTTCCAGTTCTCGCCGGCGCCGGCGGTGACCAGCCAGGCATCGCCAGTCTCCTCCGGCTGGTAGCCGGGGATTTCCATCAGCAGCACCAGCGCGTCCAGGTCGCCGGTCAGTACCACATTGCTGCCGCCGCCCAGGACCACCAGGGGCAGGCCGTCGGCACGCGGGTCGGCCAGGGCCGCGGTCAGGTCGGCTTCGCTGCGCACATGCACCGCAAAGCGCGCGCGCGCGTCGAATCCGAATGTATTGTGGCGACGCAGGGGATAGAATTCGTGGAAATCTGCCATGCAAGGGAAAGGTGACGCGGCCGCCGCTGGAGGGCAAGCGACCCGGAACTGCGAGGTAGGCTGGATTATACGGAAGGCGCCGTGCGCGGCCGGCTTCCGGGCATACGGATCACAAGGAGAATGCAATGCCGTCGTTTGATGTAGTGTGCGAAGCGAACATGGTTGAGGTGAAGAACGCCGTCGAGCAGGCCAACAAGGAAATCTCGACGCGCTTCGATTTCAAGGGCTCGGACGCCCGGGTCGAGCACAAGGAAAATGAACTGACTGCCTTTGCCGACGATGATTTCAAGCTGAGCCAGGTCAAGGATGTGCTGATCAACAAGATGGCCAAGCGCAACGTTGACGTGCGCTTCCTGGACTACGGCAAGATCGACAAGATCAGCGGTGACAAGGTCAAGCAGGTGATCTCGATCAAGAAGGGCGTGACCGGCGACCTGTCCAAGAAGATCGTGCGCATCATCAAGGACAGCAAGATCAAGGTGCAGGCCAGCATCCAGGGCGATGCGGTGCGCGTGTCGGGCGCCAAGCGCGACGACCTGCAAAGCGTGATGGCGATGCTGCGCAAGGACGTGTCCGAGGCGCCGCTGGACTTCAACAACTTCCGCGACTGATTCCTGCCTCCCGCGCCGGCGCTCCTGCCGGCGCCGCCTGGCGCTGCCGCACTCAGCGAGGCTGCGGCAGTCCGCCGATTTTCGCGCCGGCCTTGATGCCTTTCTGCGCGAACCATCCCCTGTTCATTTCCAGCGCATAGCGGATCGCCGCCTTCGGGCAATGATTGCTCTCCGTGCGCGGCGCCATGTCCTCGATATTGACGATGGTGCCGTCATCGGCCAGGAAGGCGATCGACAGCGGCAGCTCGGTGTTGCGCATCCAGAAGCAGTGGCCCGCCTTCTGCTCGAACACGAACAGCATGCCGGCGTTGGGGGCCATGGTCGTGCGGTACATCAGCCCCTGCTCGCGTGCCGCCGGCGTGGCGGCAACCTCGGCCTGGATTGCAAACATGCCTGCGGTGAGCGGCACCACCGGCAGCGCGGCCTGCGCGTGCGCGATCCCGGCGCTCAGCGCGAGCAGGCCGGCAATCGAGGAGCATCGTGACAACAGCGTGTTGGACAGGAAGGACATGGTGTTCAGTCTGAAATGGCGCGGGCAGCGGCAGCCGCAAGCATAGCGCACGCGCAGTGTACCGATGTGCGGCGGGCCGTACGTCGCGCATCACGAGCTGTCGCGGCAACAAAAAAGGCAGGCGCCTGGCGGCAGCCTGCCTTCTCTTTCCTGCCTCGCGAGCGCACGGGGCAGGAAGGGCGCCAGCGATTACTGGGCAGCCGGGGCCGAAGCGGCGGGGGCAGCCTTCTTCTTGCTGTGCTTCTTGCTGGTGGTCTTCTTCTTGGTCGTGGTCTTCGGGGCTTCCTTGGTGGCCGCGGGCGCTGCAGCGTCGGCGGCAGCAGGTGCCGAAGCCTGGGCGAAGGCGCCGGTGGCGAACAGGCCAACAACCAGAGCAGCGATCAGTTTTTTCATGACGTATTACCTCGAAGGATGAGAACAGTCGGAAAGTTTGACGCGTGATAGGACGTGTCCCCGACAAGAACGAGGGCGCTGCCGCCAGCGTTGACCCGCGACTTGTTAGTTTTTGTAACGAGAACGCCGCTTGGTGTCGTTCGCCTGTCTGGTCTTCGAGACATGGGATCGAGGTGCCGGCTCCTGGCGCATGCGCGGTGCTGCCGGTGCCAGTCCCAGTTGCGCCGGCAACACCTCGCAGCAGGCCCCGGGCGCGAGGCCGAGCGCGCGCAGGTCGAGCGGGCCGATCCCGACGCGCACCAGCCGCAATGTGGGAAAGCCGACCGCGGCGGTCATGCGGCGCACCTGCCGGTTCTTGCCCTCGCGGATCTTCAGCTCCAGCCACGCGGTCGGGATCGCCGCGCGAAAGCGCACCGGCGGCTGGCGCGGCCACAGCCAGTCGGGCGCGTCGATGGCGCGTACCCTGGCGGGCTGGGTCACGAAGTCGCCGAGGTCTACCCCGGCGCGCAGCCGGGCCAGCGCGGCGGCATCGGGAATGCCTTCGACCTGGGCCAGGTAAGTCTTCTCCAGCTTGTGGCGCGGGTCGGCGATGCGCGCCTGCAGCGCGCCGTCGTCGGTCAGCAGCAGCAGGCCCTCGCTGTCGGCATCGAGCCGCCCGGCCGGGTAGACGCCGGGCACGCTCACGCACGCGGCCAGCGTCGGGCGCGTCGGGTGTTCCGAGAACTGGCTCATGGTGCCAAACGGCTTGTTCAGGGCAATCAGGGTCATGGGGCGCAAGTATGCCGCAGCGGCGCGCCGGGCCGGGAAATCGGCGGATCTGGGGTCCGGCCCGATTGGCGGATGATGAAAAATTGCTGCATAATACGAAATTAGTCTTGTGTCTTATATAAGACTGAAGGCAGCCCAGGATGGCGCCAGGGTGATGCAATGCAGCACGGGCGCGCAGCAAGGCCCGCTACAATGCCACAGCGCCATCTCCCCGAATCTCGCCGACCGGCCATGAACCGGCGGCAGTCACAACCGTTCCGTACTGGAGACGTCATGTACCAACATATCAAGGTTCCGGCCGGCGAAAAGATCACGGTCAACCAGGACTTTTCGCTGAATGTCCCGGACAATCCGATCATTCCTTACATCGAAGGCGACGGTACGGGCCTCGATATCACCCCGGTGATGATCAAGGTGGTCGACGCGGCTGTGGCCAAGGCCTATGGCGGCAAGCGCAAGATCGCCTGGATGGAGATCTACGCCGGCGAGAAGTCCACCAAGGTCTACGGCCCGGACGTGTGGCTGCCGGACGAAACCCTGGAGGTGCTCAAGGATTACGTGGTCTCGATCAAGGGTCCGCTGACCACGCCGGTGGGCGGCGGCATCCGCTCGCTGAACGTGGCACTGCGCCAGCAGCTGGACCTGTACGTCTGCCTGCGCCCGGTGCGCTACTTCAAGGGCGTGCCCTCGCCGGTGCGTGAGCCGGAAAAGACCGACATGGTGATCTTCCGCGAGAACTCGGAAGACATCTACGCCGGCATCGAATGGGCGGCGGAAAGCGAGCAGGCGAAGAAGCTCATCAAGTTCCTGCAGGACGAGATGGGCGTGAAGAAGATCCGCTTCCCGGCGACCTCGGGCATCGGCATCAAGCCGGTCTCGCGCGAGGGCACCGAGCGTCTGGTGCGCAAGGCGATCCAGTACGCCATCGACAACGACAAGCCGTCGGTGACGCTGGTGCACAAGGGCAACATCATGAAGTTCACCGAAGGTGGCTTCCGTGACTGGGGCTACGAGCTGGCGCAAAAGGAATTCGGCGCCGAGCTGGTCGACGGCGGCCCGTGGTGCAAGTTCAAGAACCCGAAGACCGGCAAGGACATCGTGATCAAGGACGCCATTGCCGACGCCTTCCTGCAGCAGATCCTGCTGCGTCCGGCCGAATACTCGGTGATCGCCACGCTGAACCTGAACGGCGACTATGTCTCCGACGCGCTGGCCGCACAGGTCGGCGGCATCGGCATCGCCCCGGGCGCCAATATGTCTGACTCGGTTGCCATGTTCGAGGCCACCCACGGCACCGCGCCGAAGTACGCCGGCAAGGACTACGTCAACCCGGGCTCGGAAATCCTGTCGGCCGAAATGATGCTGCGTCACATGGGCTGGACCGAAGCCGCGGATCTGATCATCTCGTCGATGGAGCAGTCGATCCTGTCCAAGAAGGTGACGTATGACTTCGCCCGCCTGCTGGAAGGCGCGACGCAAGTGTCGTGCTCGGGCTTTGGCCAGGTGATGATCGACAATATGTAAGCACGGACTCCCGCTGCGGCGGGCGACCTGCCAAGGAAAACCCCGGTGCCGTCTGGTCGGCGCCGGGGTTTTTTCTTGCCCCGGGCGCCACTGTTGCCTAGAACGTCAGGGGTTGGACTGACGGGCCTGGCGGCCCGAGGAGACAGGCATGGACGATCCCTTCCGCCGCACCGCGTTCGGTGCGGCCCTCTTCTACAAGGACCCGCTGGCGGCCCTGGACTGGCTGGAGCGCGCCTTCGGCTTTGAGCGGGTCATGGTGATCCGCGACCAGCAGGACCAGCTGGTGCATTCTGAAATGCGTTTCGGCGACAGCTACCTGATGGTGGGCAGCGAGTGGGCGGACTTTACCGCCAGCCCGGCCTCGATCGGGGGCAAGAATACCCAGACCCTGCACGTGCACCTGCAGGAAGGGCTGGACCAGCATTGCGAGCGCGCCCGCGCCGCCGGCGCCGTGATCCTGCGCGAGCCGCAGGACGAGTTCTACGGCGACCGGACCTACACGGCCCGGGACGCGGAGGGCCATGTCTGGACCTTCGGCCAGACTGTGCGCAAGGTCACCAGGGAAGAGGCCGAGCAGGCCAGCGGGCTGAAGATCGACGGCTGGGCCTGATGGTCCGGACCCGGGGGCCCGGAAAGCAGAAAGCCCGGCGCGAAGCCGGGCTTTCAGTCGGATGTGGTGCGTGCAGCTGATCCGCGCCGGCACCCGCCGCGCCGCCGTGGCGGCAACGCGGGGCGCTGGCATCGATCCCGTCCCGGGGGAGCTCCCCCCACACCCTGGTTGACCGCTCCGCGGCTCTGCGGCCGGGATGCGGTCGCGGCGCGCTTTAGCTGGCGTCCTGGATATTGGTGGCTTGCTTGCCCTTGGGGCCCTGGACCACCTCGAACGAGACGCGTTGACCTTCCTTCAGCGTCTTGAAGCCGGACATCTGGATAGCCGAAAAGTGCGCAAACAGTTCTTCTTCGCCCTCGTCCGGCTTGATGAACCCGAAGCCCTTGGCGTCATTGAACCATTTGACGATACCGCTTGCCATATACTCCCCCACGAAATAGCAGATTTCAAAGCGGGGAAGCCTTGCCGGCCAGACGGCACGGACTGCGGCGCCATGACCTGCCGCGTCCTGAGGCGCGGCCGGCGATGACGCGCGGCGAGGTGCAATCGCGTGGCGGACAGTCTCGATGCTGACTCGCCGCCGCGGCGGCCGTGGCCTCCCTGCTCACGGATCACCTGTCTCGGCTGTTGCTTTGGCTCGTTGGCCGTCGGCAGGTGTGCGAACGATTCTTCTGGCAAAGCAGGATACTGTCAAGTTGGCGGATTCCCCACTGCCAGCAGGGTGTGGCGGGAATGGGACGGCACCTGGTGGTACCTTGGCGGCATGCGCCAGGGCTGCCGTGCTTGCTGTCCCGCCCGCGCCGGCCACGTGCCTTGCAATGCCTCCCGCGTGAAATCCCGCGTCCTTCCACCACCGGAAACAGGTGGCCCGGCTCTTGAATCCGGCGCCTTTTCCCCAAATTGCAGAGTTGCGAGTAAGGGTTAGAATAAAGCCATGGCTACACGGCTTGCGAATGTCCCACAACGCGAAGCGGGCACCATCCTGGAGCGGAAAGAGCAGGCGCTTAAACCGCCCGCCATGTTCAAGGTGGTGCTGCTTAATGACGACTACACTCCGATGGAGTTTGTAGTGATGATCCTGCAGCAGTATTTCAGCAGGGACCGGGAAACGGCGACGCAGATCATGCTCACCGTGCACCGGGAAGGAAAGGGCGTCTGCGGTATCTACACCAGGGATATTGCAGCGACCAAGGTCGAGCTGGTGTCAACGCACGCGCGGCAGGCGGGGCATCCCCTGCAGTGCGTGATGGAGGAAGCATGATTGCGCAAGAATTGGAAGTGAGCCTGCATATGGCGTTTGTCGAAGCCAGGCAGGCACGCCACGAGTTCATTACCGTGGAGCACCTGCTGCTGGCATTGCTCGACAATCCCACGGCAGCGGAAGTCTTGCGCGCCTGCGCGGCCAATATAGAAGACCTGCGCACCAGCCTTAAGAACTTCATCGCGGATAACACGCCGGTAGTGCCGGGTACCGACGAGGTCGATACCCAGCCCACGCTCGGTTTCCAGCGCGTGATCCAGCGCGCGATCATGCACGTCCAGTCCACTTCCAACGGCAAGAAGGAAGTGACGGGTGCCAACGTGCTGGTCGCGATTTTCGGCGAGAAGGATTCGCACGCGGTCTATTACCTGCAGCAGCAGGGCGTGACGCGGCTGGACGTGGTCAATTTCATCAGCCACGGCATCCGCAAGGACCAGTCCGAGCCCGCCAAGCATGGCGATGCCGCCGGCGAAGGCGAGGGCGGCGACGGCAAGGAAAGCCCGCTCGAGCAATACACCCAGAACCTGAACACGCTGGCCAAGGCCGGCAAGATCGACCCGCTGATCGGCCGCGAGAGCGAAGTCGAGCGCGTGGTCCAGGTGCTGTGCCGCCGGCGCAAGAACAACCCGCTGCTGGTGGGCGAGGCCGGCGTCGGCAAGACCGCGATCGCCGAGGGCCTGGCGTGGCGCATCACCAAGAACGAGGTGCCGGACATCCTGGAAAAGGCGACCGTCTACTCGCTCGACATGGGCGCGCTGCTGGCCGGCACCAAGTACCGCGGCGACTTCGAGCAGCGCCTGAAGGGCGTGCTCAAGTCGCTCAAGGATAATCCGAACGCGATCCTGTTCATCGACGAGATCCACACGCTGATCGGCGCGGGCGCTGCCTCGGGCGGGACGCTGGACGCCAGCAACCTGCTCAAGCCGGCGCTGTCGTCGGGCCAGCTCAAGTGCATCGGCGCGACCACCTTCACGGAATATCGCGGCATCTTCGAGAAGGACGCGGCGCTGTCGCGGCGCTTCCAGAAGATCGACGTGGTCGAGCCTTCGGTCGACCAGACCGTGCAGATCCTGCGCGGCCTGAAGTCGCGCTTCGAGGAGCACCACGGCGTCAAGTACGCGGCCTCGGCGCTGACCGCGGCAGCGGAGCTGTCGGCCCGCTTCATCACCGACCGTCACCTGCCCGACAAGGCGATCGACGTGATCGACGAAGCCGGCGCGGCGCAGCGCATCCTGCCGAAGTCCAAGCAGAAGAAGACCATCGGCAAGGGCGAGATCGAGGACATCGTCTCGCGCATCGCACGCATCCCGCCGCAGAGCGTGAACCAGGACGACCGCAGCAAGCTGCAGACGCTGGACCGCGACCTGAAGTCGGTGGTGTTCGGCCAGGACCCGGCGATCGAGGCACTGGCCTCGGCGATCAAGATGTCGCGCGCCGGCCTGGGCAAGACCGACAAGCCGATCGGCTCGTTCCTGTTCTCCGGCCCCACCGGCGTGGGCAAGACCGAAGTCGCCAAGCAGCTCGCCTTCATCATGGGCATCGAGCTGCTGCGCTTCGACATGTCCGAGTACATGGAACGCCACGCGGTGAGCCGCCTGATCGGCGCGCCGCCGGGATACGTCGGCTTCGACCAGGGTGGCCTGCTGACCGAGGCCGTCACCAAGAAGCCGCACTGCGTGCTGCTGCTGGACGAAATCGAGAAGGCACATCCGGATATCTTCAATATCCTGCTGCAGGTGATGGACCATGGTTCGCTGACCGACAACAACGGCCGGCGCGCCGACTTCCGCAACGTGATCATCATCATGACCACCAACGCGGGAGCGGAGACCATGAACCGCGCCACCATCGGCTTCACCAGCTCGCGCGAGCAGGGCGACGAGATGGCTGACATCAAGCGCATGTTCACGCCGGAGTTCCGCAACCGGCTGGATGCCATGATCAGCTTCCGCTCGCTGGACGAGGAAATCATCCTGCGCGTGGTCGACAAGTTCCTGATGCAGCTGGAAGAGCAGCTGCACGAGAAGAAGGTGGAAGCCAGCTTTACCGAGAAGCTGCGCAAGTTCCTGGCGCACAAGGGGTTCGATCCGCTGATGGGCGCGCGCCCGATGCAGCGCCTGATCCAGGACATGATCCGCAAGGCCCTGGCCGACGAACTGCTGTTCGGCAGGCTGGTTTCGGGCGGCAAGGTGGTGGTGGACCTGGACGAGCAGGACCAGATCAAGCTCGATTTCTCCGAGATCGAGCCGGAACCGCCCGAGGCGCCCGAGGAACAGCGCGCAGAAGCCTGAGCGGTTATCGGCCGCGTTGCCAGCAACGTGGCCGGTCATCGGGCAAAATACGGGGGCGGCAGTCATGCCGCCCCTTTTCTTTTTGTCCCGGCGGCCGCCGGCCATGCCCGTCGGGGCACGGGTTTGCGGCCGCAGCTGGCCGCGCAACCGGCCAGGAATCCAGCCTGAAAACCCTGATGTCCTCTGCCGAACGCACGCGGCGCCGCCGCCTGCTGCTCAAGATCCTGCCGCTGGGTGCCATGCCCGTCCCGATGCTCCACGTCGCTGCAGCCGCCGGCGCCGAACCGCTGGCGGGCAACCGCCCGATCGCGCTGGTGCTGCCGTTCCCGCCTGGCGGGAGCGTCGACATCGTGGCCCGGCAGCTGCAGCCTGGGCTGAAGGCGACGCTGGGGCAGGCCGCGGTGGTCGACAACAAGCCGGGTGCCGGCGGCCTGATCGCATCGAGCACCGTGGCGCGCGCGAAGCCGGACGGCACCACCCTGTTGATGGCCTTCGACACCCACGCCATCAACCCTTTCGCCTACAAGCAGCTGCCCTACGACACCTTCCGCGATTTCTCGCCAATCTCGCAGCTGGTGCGCTTTCCGCTGGTGATTGCCGCCAATCCCGCGCTGCCCGTGGCCAATGTGCGCGAGCTGGTGGAGCTGGCCAAGGCCAGGCCCGACGGCGTGCGCTATGCCTCGTCCGGCATCGGCAGCCTGAACCAGCTGGCGGCAGAGGCGCTGGCGACCGAAGCCGGCGTACGCATGCTGCATGTGCCCTACAAGGGCGGCGGCCCGGCCGTGCAGGCGGTGCTGTCCAACGAGGTCGATATTTTCTTCAGCAGCTACGCCGCCGTGCAGGCGCACGTGGCCGCACGCACCATCAAGGTGCTGGGCGTGACCGGCACCAGCCGGCTGCGCCAGCTGCCGCAGGTGCCGACGGTGGCAGAGCAGGGGCTCAAGGGCTTCGAGGCCTACTCCTGGATCGGCGTGTTCGGCCCGGCCGGCCTGCCGGCATCCACGGTCACGCGCATCCACGACGCGCTGGTCGAATCGCTGCGCCAGCCGCGCGTGCTCGATGCGCTGGCCGCGCAGGGCTTCGAGATCGTGGGCGGCAGCCCGGCCGACCTCGGCAACCTGGTGCGCCGCGAGCATGACAAATGGCAGGCCGTGGCGCGCAAGGCCAATATCCAGTTCGAATGACGATGTCCGGCGCGGGTGCGCCGTGAAACCGAGAGGATGCCGATGGCAACGCAAGCGGAAATGTTCGACCACGCGGTGGTGGTGTGCCCAGACCTCGATGCCGGGGCCCGGGCATGGCGCCGGCTCGGCTTTACGCTGACGCCGCGCGGCTACCACACGCTCGGCTCGCAGAACCACTGCATCATGCTGCGGCGGGACTACCTTGAGTTGCTGCACGTGACCGCGCCCAGCCCAAGCCGCCAGTACTACTGGGATGCGCAGGCGCACGGCGGCGGCTGCGCGGCGATGTCGTGCAAGAGCGCCGATGCCTTTGCCACCGCGGCACGGCTGCGTGCGGCGGGCTGGCACACCTCGGACCCGATCGAGTTCTCGCGTCCGGTGCGGCTGGATGACGGCAGCGAGCACCCGGCCACCTTCCGCGTGACCGCGCTTGACGATGCGCCGGGCGCGCGCTACTTCGTCTGCGAGCACCGTACGCCCGAACTGCTGTGGCGGCCCGAATGGACCCGCCATGCCAACGGCGCGCACAGCATCGCCACCATGTTCCTGGTGGTGGCGCCCGCGCTGGTGGACGCCGCCGCGCACGCCTACGCGGAGCTGACCGGCGGCGAGCTGACGCAGCTGAGCGAACATGTCTGCAGCCTGGCGCTGGACGATGCCACGCTGGTGGTCAGCACGCCGCAGGCGCTGGCTTCGGCCACCGGCACCGCGCATGTCCGGCGCGAGGGGCCGGGCTACGCTGCAATCCGCCTGCGCACCGATGACCTGGCGGCGGCACGTGCCGGCTGGCGCGAACAGGGTGTGCCGACCCACGACCTGGGCCCGCGCGAGACCCTGGTGCTGGCGGATGCCGCCAGCGGCGTGGCGCTGCTGTTCGAGCAGCAGGGCTGAAAAGCAAACTGGCGCCCCGCGGGGCGCCAGTGTCTTGTGCGGCCAGAGGCTGCGTCAGGCGCTGGCCTTGGCGTGGTGCACGCCGGTCGAGCCAAAGCCGCCCGCGCCGCGTTCGCTGTCTTCGCTGAATTCTGCCACCGTCGAAAACACCGGCCGCAGCACCGGCACGAACATCATCTGCGCGATGCGCTCGCCCGGCTGGATCACGATCGGCTCGGTGCCGGGCGCGTTGCGGTTCCACACGCTGACCATGATCTGGCCCTGGTAGTCGGCATCGATCACGCCGATCGAATTGCCCAGCACCAGGCCCTTCTTGTGGCCCAGGCCCGAGCGCGGCACGATGGTCGCGGCCATGTACGGGTTGCCCATGTGCACGGCGATGCCGGCCGGCACCAGTTGCGCGGGCGTGCCCGGCGCGATCGATACCGGGGCGTCGACGCAGGCATGGAGGTCGATGGCGGCGGCCATTTCGCTCTGGTAGGCGGGCAGGCCCCATTCATTCAGGCGCGCATCGAGCACCTTGATTTCGACGGTTGGGTTCAGTGGCTGGGTCATGGGAATTCTGGGGGAAATCGGTTCAACGGAATAGGTGGCGGCCGCGCATGATACCGGACGCGCGCCCGCCATCAGGGCCGTGTGCGCCCGGGCAGGCGCTGGCCGATCGCCGCCACCAGCTGGCGCGCCAGTGACAGCTTGTCGGCGCGCGGCAGCCGCGTCATGCCGGCGGCGTCGAACAGCACGATTTCGTTGTCGTCCAGGCCGAAGGTATGGTGGCCGATATTGCCGACCAGCAGCGGTACGCCCTTGCGCTGGCGCTTCTGCTCGCCGTACCGCTCCAGGTTCTCGCTCTCGGCGGCAAAGCCGACGCAGTAGGGTGCGTCGGCCCGCGCCGCGACCGTGGCCAGGATGTCGGGGTTCTGCACGAACTGCAGCGTGGGGGTGTCGGTATCGTTGGCCTTCTTCAGCTTCTGCTGCGCGACTTCAGCCGGGCGCCAGTCTGCCACCGCGGCCACGGCGACAAAGACATCCACGCCGTGCAGCTGCGCGATCACCGCGTCATGCATCTGCTGCGCGCTGCGCACGTCGGTGCGGAGCACGCCGCGCGGGGTGGGCAGGCCGGTGGGGCCGGCCACCAGCAGCACCTCGGCGCCGGCCTCGCGCGCCGCGCGCGCGATCGAGAAGCCCATCTTGCCGGACGACAGGTTGGTGATGCCGCGCACCGGGTCGATCGCCTCGAAGGTCGGGCCGGCGGTGATCAGCACGCGCTTGCCTTGCAGCGGCTTGGGCTGGAAGAAGGCGATGATGTCGTCGAGCAGTTCTTCGGGCTCCAGCATGCGGCCGTCGCCGACCTCGCCGCAGGCCTGGTCGCCGCTGCCGGGGCCCAGGATCATCACGCCGTCGGCGCGCAGTTGCGCGGCGTTGCGCTGGGTGGCGGGGGCGGCCCACATCTGGCGGTTCATCGCCGGTGCCACCAGCAGCGGGCAGTCGCGCGCGATGCACAGGGTGCTGAGCAGGTCGTCGCACAGCCCGTTGGCCAGGCGCGCCATGAAATCGGTCGAGGCCGGAGCGATGACGATGGCATCGGCCTCGCGCGACAGGTCGATGTGCGCCATGTTGTTGTCGATGCGGGCATCCCACTGCGACAGGAAGACCGGACGGCCGGACAGCGCCTGCATCGTCACCGGCGTGATGAAGTGCGTCGCCGCCTCGGTCATGGCCACCTGCACGGTGGCGCCGGCCTTGGTCAGCAGGCGGACCAGTTCGGCCGACTTGTAGCAGGCGATGCCGCCGGTCAGGCCGAGAACGATGTGCTTGCCGCGCAAATCCATGGTGGGGAACCTGGCTGGGGAGAAAGGGAAATGATACCGGGGAAGCCGGCTGAGGGTTGGCTCCCCACTCCCGCACGGCGGGAGTGGGGCCGGGGGTGAGGGCGGGCGGTTCTGGTGGCGTGGTGCCTTGCTGAACCGCCCCTCACCCTGGCCTCTCCCCGTGAGGGGAGAGCGGAACACAATCAGGGCGCTCAGTGGCGCCGCACCCTGCGCAGCTCGTCCACGATCAGCAGCACCGCGCCGACCGTGATCGCGCAGTCGGCCACGTTGAAGGCCGGCCAGTGGTAGTTGCGCACATAGAAATCCAGGAAATCGACCACGTGCCCGTAGACCACGCGGTCGATCACGTTGCCGACCGCGCCGCCCAGGATCAGCGACACTGCGAAGCAGAACAGCCGCTGTCCGGTGTGGCGATACAGCAGCCACACGATGAACGCGCCCACCACGATGCCCAGCCCGGTGAAGAACCAGCGCTGCCAGCCGCCGGCATCGGCCAGGAAGCTGAACGCCGCGCCCTTGTTGTAGACCAGCACCAGGTTGAAGAAGCCGGTCACCGGGCGCGATTCACCATAGGTGAAGGTGCGCACGATGACGATCTTGAAGAACTGGTCGAGCACCACCACCAGCAGCGCGAAGGCCATCCACAGCAGCGGGGTGGTGCTGGCGGCCTTGTTGTTGCGGCGTGCCGGGCGCGCGGAACGGGACGTGGTCGATGCCATCAGGCATGGCTCCTGTGTTCACCGGCGCCGAACAGGTTGCTGTCGCAGCGCCCGCAGAGGGTCGGATGGTCCGGGTTGTGGCCGACATCGGCGCGGTAGTGCCAGCAGCGCTCGCACTTGGCATGGGTCGACGGGGTCACCGTGACCAGCAGGTCGCCGGCCTCGGGCGCGTGCGTTACCTTGGCCGATGAGGTCAGCAGCACGAAGCGCAGGTCGTCGCCCAGGCTCTGCAGCGCGTCCAGCACCGGGCCGCCGGCCTGGATGGTCAGCTCGGCCTGCAGCGACGAGCCGATCTCGCCTTCCACGCGCACCGCTTCCAGCTGCTTGGTGACCTCGGCGCGCACTTCGCGCAGCGTGTGCCACTTCTGCAGCAGATCGTCGGCGCCATCGTCGACTTCCGGTATCGCGTAGTAGGTGCTGGTGAAGATGGTGTCGGTGTGCTCGGTGCCGTGGGCGAAGATCTGCCACGCTTCCTCGGCGGTGAACGACAGGAACGGCGCCATCCAGTGCAGCATCGCCTGGGTGATGTGGTACAGCGCGTTCTGCGCCGCGCGGCGGGCCTTGGAGTCCGGCGCGGTGGTGTACAGGCGGTCCTTCAGCACATCGAGGTAGAACCCGCCCAGGTCCTCGGAGCAGAAGGTCTGCAGCTTGGACACCACCGGGTGGAATTCATACGCCTCATAGTGCGACAGCACTTCCTTTTGCAGCTGCGCGGTCAGCGCCACTGCGTAGCGGTCGATCTCCAGCCATTCCGACGCCGGCAGCGCGTGCCTGGCGTGGTCGTAGTCGGACAGGTTGGACAGCAGGAAGCGCAGCGTGTTGCGGATGCGGCGGTAGCCTTCCACCACGCGCTTGAGGATCTCGTCCGAGATCGACAGCTCGCCGGAGTAGTCGGTCGAGGCTACCCACAGGCGGATGATCTCGGCGCCCATCTTGTTCGAGATGTCCTGCGGCGACACGGTGTTGCCGATCGACTTGGACATCTTGCGGCCTTCGCCGTCGACGGTGAAGCCGTGCGTCAGCAGCGCCTTGTAGGGCGGCTTGCCGTACAGCATCGACGCGGTCAGCAGCGACGAGTGGAACCAGCCGCGGTGCTGGTCCGAGCCTTCCAGGTACAGGTCGGCGAGGCGGCCATCGGCTTCATCGGCGGACGGATCGTACAGGTCGTCGCGGTGCGAGCCGCGGATCACGGACCAGTGCGTGGTGCCGGAGTCGAACCACACGTCCAGCGTGTCGCGGTTCTTCTCGTACTGGCTGGCCTCGTCGCCCAGCAGCTCGGCCGGGTCCAGCGTCTGCCAGGCCTCGATGCCATGCTGCTCGACGCGCCTGGCCACTTCTTCCAGCAACTGCGGCGTGCGCGGGTGCAGCGCTCCGGTTTCCTTGTGCAGGAAGAAGGCCATCGGCACGCCCCACTGGCGCTGGCGCGACAGCGTCCAGTCCGGCCGGTTGGCGATCATGTTGTGCAGGCGCTGCTTGCCCCAGGCCGGGAAGAACTCGGTGGCGTCGATGCCGGCCAGCGCGGTCTCGCGCAGGGTGGGGCCGGTCTTGCCGTTCTCGTCGGCCGGGTCCACGTCCATGCCCGCGAACCACTGCGAGGTGGCACGGTAGATGATCGGCGTCTTGTGGCGCCAGCAGTGCATGTAGCTGTGGGTGTACTTGTGCGAATTGAACAGGTTGCCCGAGGCCTGCAGCACCTCGACGATCTTCGGGTTGGCGTCCCAGATCGACAGCCCGCCAAAGAGCGGCAGCGTGCCGGCATAGACGCCGTTGCCCATCACCGGGCTGATGATGTCGGAATCGGCCATGCCGTGCGCCTTGCACGACTGGAAGTCTTCCACGCCGTAGGCCGGCGCCGAGTGCACGATGCCCGAACCGGTGTCGGTGGTGACATAGTCGCCCAGGTAGACCGGCGACAGGCGGTCATAGCCCGCGTCCATCCTGGCCAGCGGGTGGTGGAAGCGGATTTCCGACAATGCCGCGCCGGTGGTGGTGGCCACGACCTTGCCTTCCAGGCCGTAGACCTTGAGCTGCTCCTCGACGCGCTCGGTGGCCAGGATCAGGTAGCCGCGCGGGGTCTCGACCAGCGCGTATTCCACTTCCGGGTGCACGTTCAGCGCCTGGTTGCTCGGGATGGTCCATGGCGTGGTGGTCCAGATCACGATCCAGCCGGGCTTGCCGTCGAGCTGCTCGAAGGGCACCTTGAAGGCGTGTGCCAGCTTGTCGGCTTGCGCGAACGGGAAGCCCACGTCGATCGACAGGTCGACCTTGTCCTTGTATTCGACCTCGGCCTCGGCTAGCGCCGAGCCGCAGTCGAAACACCAGTTCACCGGCTTCAGGCCGCGGAACACATAGCCCTTCTCCATGATCTTGCCGAGTGCGCGCAGTTCATCCGCCTCGTTGCTGTAGTTCATGGTCAGGTAGGGGTGGTCCCAGTCGCCCAGCACGCCCAGGCGTTCGAAATCCACCATCTGGCGCTTGATCTGCTCGGTGGCGTAGGCGCGCGCCTTGGCCTGGACCTCCTGCACCGGCAGGCCCTTGCCGAATTTCTTCTCGATCTGGATCTCGATCGGCATGCCGTGGCAGTCCCAGCCCGGCACGTAGACGGCGTCCAGCCCGGTCAGGCCGCGCGCCTTGATGATCATGTCCTTGAGCACCTTGTTGACGGCGTGGCCGATATGGATGTCGCCGTTGGCATACGGCGGGCCGTCGTGCAGCACGAACTTCTTCGCGCCCTTGCGTGCCGCGCGGATCTTCTTGTAGAGCTGCTTGTCCTGCCACTGCTTGACCCACTGCGGCTCGCGCTTGGGCAGGTCGCCACGCATCGGGAAGGGCGTGTCGAGCAGGTTGACCGGATATTTGCTTTTCTCGGGCTTGGCGCGTTTGTCGTCAGGCATTTCGATTCTCAGGGCAATTCGGGTTGGCGCGCGGGCGGCGGCAGGCCGGCGGGCGCGCGGAAAGACTGGGGCGGCGGCGTGCGTGCCGGGCCCGCGCCACTGGCGTGCGGGCGGGCGCCGGCCGCTACCTAATTCGGTCGGTGGCGGAGGTGGCGAAGTCGCGCCCGCCGCTGCCTTCGGCCGCGCCCGGGGCGGTCAGGCCGAAGAAGGCGCGCGCATCGGCGCTGTCCTTGGCGATGGCGGCGGTGAGCTCGTCCAGGTTGTCGAAGCGCGCTTCGTCGCGCAGCTTCTTCATGAATTCAACCCGCACCAGCTTGCCGTACAGGTTCTCTTTGAAATCGAACAGGTGGACTTCCAGCAGCACCCGGCCGGCGTCCTCGATGGTGGGGCGCACGCCGATGCTGGCCACGCCCGGCAGGGGCTGGTCGGCGATGCCGTGCACCTGCACCACGAAGATGCCGCTGACTGCCGGCCGCTTGTGCGAGATGCGCAGGTTCAGCGTCGGGAAGCCCAGGTCGCGGCCCAGCTTGCGGCCGTGGATCACGTGGCCGCTGATGGCATAGCCGTGGCCGAGCAGGCGCCGGGCATGCTCCAGATCGCCGTCGGCCAGCGCCTGGCGCACGGCAGAGCTGGAGATGCGGATGCCGCCTTCGGACACCGATCCCATCTGCTCGACATCGAAGCCGTAGCGGCGCCCGGCTTCCTGCAGGTAGGTAAAGTCGCCGGCGCGCCTGGCGCCGAAGCGGAAGTCGTCGCCGACCAGCACCCAACGCGCGTGCAGGCCGTGCCACAGCACGTTCTCAACGAACGCCTGCGGCGACTGGGCGGCAAAGTGGGCGTTGAAGTGTTCCACCACCACCCGGTCCACGCCGTTGCGGCGCAGGCTTTCCAGCTTGTCGCGCAGCAGCGCGATGCGGGTGGGGGCCTTGTCCGGGGTGAAGAACTCGCGCGGATGCGGCTCGAAGGTCATCACGCACAGCGGCAGGCCGCGTGCGTCGGCGGCTGCACGCGCACGCGCGAGCAGCGACTGGTGGCCGCGATGCACACCGTCGAAATTGCCGATGGTGAGCGCGCAGGGCGCCCGGCTTTCGGCGTTGGGCAGGCCGCGGAAGACTTTCACGGGGACGGCGGGAAACGTTTCAGGTAAAGCGAGCATTATAAGGCGAATGGGTCCGCTTGCCGCTCCCGCCGCCCGCGGCCGGTGCCGCGCTGCTGTTTTTGTGCCGCAACCGGCCCTCGCGGCATGGCGCAATGCCGCAAAAGGCGGCATGATATGGCCCACTTCGGCTTCACTTCGGCGCTGGCACCTGCTGCCCCCGACATCCGCCCATTCCAAGCCAGCCACACTTGAAAGCGCTGCCCAACCGGTTCTTTTCCCGGCTCCTGCCCCGAGTCCTGCCTCAGGCGACCGCCCAGCTCGACGTCGAGACGCGCGCCAAGCTGATGGCCATCGTGCACAAGAACTCGCCCACGGCGATCGTGGCCTCGGTGCTGCTGCCCGCGCTGACCACGCTGGGATTCTGGAACGACGTGAGCCGCGCGGCCTTGCTCGGCTGGTGCGCGGTGATGCTGCTGCTGACGGTCGGCGGCCTGTGGTTCTATGTCGGCTACCAGCGCGACCATGCCTCGATGAGCCGCTCCGCGCACACGCGCAAGTGGTGGAACAATATGCGCGCGGTTGCCTTCCTGACCGGCGTGACCTGGGGCAGTTCGGCGCTGCTGCATTTGTATACGGGCTCGGCCGTGTTCTCCAGCGTGCTGTACCTGCTGACCCTTGGGGTGCTGGCAGGCGGCGCGGTGTCGCAGGCGCCGGTGCCGTCGAACCTGGTCTATGCCGGCGTGCCGATCCTGGTGCCCAATATCCTGATGGCGGAATTCGCCTTCCCCGGCCATGGCGTCTATGTGCAGGTGCTGCTGGTGATCTATGGTCTGATGCTGTCGCGCCATGCCTTGCACCTGCAGGTCACGCTGGTGCGCGCCATCCAGCTCGAGGGCGACAGCCGCCGCCTGGCCAAGCAGTTCCAGGAGGAAAAGGAGCGCGCGCTGCATGCCAGCGAGGAGAAGTCGCGCTTCCTGGCTGCCGCCAGCCACGACCTGCGCCAGCCGGTGCATGCGCTGGTGATGCTGGTGGAGGCGCTGCGCGCGCGCAACCAGTCGTCGGCGCTGCATCCGCTGGTGGAGCAGGTGGCGGCGGGCACCCAGACCATCGACCTCCTGTTCCGTTCGCTGCTGGACCTGTCCAAGCTGGAAGGGCGCAAGGTGTTGCCGACGCTGGAGCCATGCGAGCTGGGCGCGCTGATTCGCGACGTGATGAGCCAGTTTGCCGCCGATGCGCGCGAAAGCGGCCTGACCCTGACCCCGCGCGTGCCCGACGAGCTCTACGCCATGGCCGAGCCGGTGCTGTTGCGCCGGGCCCTGTTCAACCTGGTGCAGAACGCGCTGCGCTACACCCAGCGCGGCGGTGTGCTGGTGACCGCGCGCCAGCGCCGCAAGCATGTGCGGCTGGAAGTCTGGGATACCGGCGCCGGCGTGACACCCGAGCACCTGCCCGACATCTTTTCGCCGTATTACCAGGTCCATAACCCGCAGCGCGACCCGTCGCAGGGCCTGGGCCTGGGGCTGGCCATCTTCAAGGAATGCGTGCGCCTGATGCGCGGCACCTATGGCGTGCGCTCGGTGCCGGGCAAGGGTTCGGTGTTCTGGTTCGCGCTGGCGACGGTGCCGGCCGAGACCGTGGCCAGCGTGCGCGAGATGCGCGCGATGGCGCAGGCGGAAGAGGCCAAGCCCGACCGCCTGCAGGGCACGGTGCTGGTGGTCGACGACGACAGCCAGATCCGCAAGGCCTGGATCGCGCTGATGGAGGCCTGGGGCATCCGCGTGGCCTGCGCCGCGCACGGCGCCGAGGCCGACAAGCTGTTTGCCAAGGGCCTGCGCCCGGACATCATCTTCTGCGACCTGCGCCTGCCCGGCAGCGAGAACGGACTGGATTTGCTCGAGCGCTGGCAGAACACGCAGCCGCAGGCGCGCAGCGCGCTGCTGACCGGCGACCTGAAATCCGCCGCGCTGGCGGCGGCAGAAGAGGCGGGATATTTCGTGCTGCCCAAGCCGGTGGACCCGGCTTCGCTGCGGCTGCTGCTGCGCCGCTGGCTGCGGCCGGCGTAGGGTACCGGCCTGCGTTACTGGCGCAGGCGGAACCGCTCCATGCGCGACATCACCTGCATGCGCGTGCGCACGCCCAGGCGCTGCAGGATGGCTGACACGTGCTCCTTGACGGTGTTCTCGGTCAGCCCCAGGCGGCGCGCGATCACCTTGTTCGGCAGGCCTTCCAGCACCAGCGCCAGCACCGAGCCCTGGCGCGGCGTCAGGCCGAGCTCGGCCGGCGTGACCGGAATGCCGTGGGCGGGCCCGAACGACTGCGCGCGGCCGTTCAGGGCCTCATCGGTGGGGAAGGAGGTGTCGCCTGCCAGCACCTTGCGCACCGCGGCGGTGAAGGCATTGGCATCAAGGTGCTTGCCGACGAAGCCGCAGGCCGACAGCGCGCGGGCGCGGCCGACGATCTCGGGGGTGGCCTCGGCGGACATGAAGATGAAGCGTGCGCCGGGGATGACGGTCTTGAACGACTGCATGGCATCGAAGCCGGTGCCATCGTTCAGCCAGATATCGAGCAGCACGATATCGGGGCGCAGACCCTGCTGCAGGCTTGTCAGGGCTTCGCGGGCACTGCCGGCGGCATGGACTGCCACATCCGGCATGACTTCGGCGAGGAAAGCCGTAGTGCCTGACAAAGCCATAGGATGATCATCGACCACCAACAACGTCGGTGCAGCGTTCGACATGCGAATTCCCGTTCAAATTCCCGTTTCGTCCTTGTTGTCACCAGCTCTTGGCGAGCACTGTGTCATGCACAGGGTTGGCGCGTGGACGTAGCGCCCACTCTAGCAGAGGGGGCGAAGCGTCACAATCCATCAATCGGGGGTATACGGGCATGCCGTCACATGTTAGAGACATCGCGCCCTGTCCGAATCTCGTGAATTAAGCACGTAATGCGTTGGCTTTACCAGAGTTTAGCGCCTTGCCTTGGTAGAATTGCGCGATGAAAAAAATTGTCATCTTGATTTCCGGACGAGGCTCCAATATGGAAGCCATCGTCCGTGCCTGCGCGGGTGGCGGCTGGCCCGCCCGGGTGGCGGCAGTACTGTCGAACCGGCCGGACGCCGCCGGGCTGCAATTCGCGCAGCAGCATGGCATCGAAACCGGCGTGGTCGACCATCGCCAGCACCCTGACCGTGCCGCTTTTGATGCGGCTTTGGCCGAGGCCATCGACGCCCACGCGCCCGACCTGGTGGTATTGGCCGGTTTCATGCGTATACTCACGCCCGGCTTCGTCGACCGCTATGCGGGCCGGCTGCTGAATATCCATCCGTCGCTGCTGCCATGCTTCCCGGGCCTGAACACCCACAAGCAGGCGCTCGACGCCGGCGTCAAGCTGCATGGCGCCACCGTGCACTTTGTCACCCCAGAACTCGACCATGGCCCGATCGTGATTCAGGCTGCACTTGATGTGCGGCCGGCGGACACGCCCGAGAGCCTGGCCGCGCGCCTGCTCGAATGCGAGCACGTGATCTATCCCCGCGCCGTGCAATGGTTCGTAGAGGACCGCCTGCAACTTCAGGACGGCGTAGTCAACGTTATCAACCCGGCCGAATCGCAATTGCTGATGGCCATCTCCGCCGATACCCCGGCGGGAGGAGTCAAGGCATGAGTCGCACCCAGGCAGGAACCCGATCCCCGCGCAGCGAAGGACATGCCCCCGCGCGCAGCAAGGGCAAGGGCAAGGGCAGCCCCATCCGCAAGTCGCCCAATGCCAACGGTGCCCCGGTCCGCTCGCATGGCGGCCTCCATGCCACCCATATCCAGCATATCGACCGCCTGCTGGGCAAGGTCATGCTGTTTGCGCGCCCGGCCGATGCCGTGGTGAGCTATTACTTCCGCGAGAACAGCAAGCTTGGCCACCGCGAGCGCGGCATCATCGCCGAGGCCATCTACGCGGTGCTGCGCCGGCGCGTCGAGTTTGCCCAGTTTGCCGAAAGCGGCACGGGCGCGACCTCGCGCCGGCTGGCGCTGCTGGGCCTGGCCGCGACCCTGGGCCGCGACACGCTGACGCCGTTCCTGCATCCCGAAGAAGCCGAGTGGCTGGACCGTCTGACCACGATCGAGCGCTCCAGCCTGGCGCCGCGCGTGCGCGCCAACCTGCCCGAGTGGCTGTACGACGAACTGGTGCGCGGCCACGGCGAGGCCTTCGCCGCGGCCCTGGGCGACGCGCTGCTGCGCCCGGCGCCGCTGGACCTGCGCGTCAACCTGGCCAAGACCAGCCGCGAGGCCGCGCTGGCCGAGCTGCACGCCGCCGGCCTGGGCGCCGAGCCGACGCCGATGGCGCCGGCCGGCATCCGCATGGCCGGCAAGCCGGCACTGAACCAGTTGCCGGTCTTCGTCAACGGCCTGGTCGAGGTGCAGGACGAGGGCAGCCAGCTGCTGTGCAACCTGGTCGCACCCAGGCGCGGCGAGATGGTGGTCGACTTCTGTGCCGGCGCGGGCGGCAAGACCCTGGCGCTGGGCGCGGCGATGCGCTCGACCGGCCGGCTCTATGCCTTCGACGTATCGGAAAAGCGCCTGGCCAACCTGAAGCCGCGGCTGGCGCGCAGCGGGCTGTCCAACGTCCATCCGGTGCTGATCGACTCCGAGCGCGACGCCAAGATCAAGCGCCTGGCCGGCAAGGCCGACCGCGTGCTGGTCGACGCGCCCTGCAGCGGCCTGGGCACGCTGCGCCGCAACCCCGACCTGAAATGGCGGCAATCGCCGGAGTCGGTGCTGGAACTGACTGCCAAGCAGAGCGCGATTCTGGATTCGGCCGCGCGGCTGGTGAAGGGCGGCGGCCGCGTGGTCTACGCGACCTGCAGCGTGCTGGAAGCCGAAAACGAGCAGATCGTGCGCGACTTCCTGGCTGCGCACCCCAACTTCCGCCTGGTGCCGGCCGCCGAAGTGCTGGCCGAGCAGAAGATCGAAGTGACCGGGCTGCCGGACAACGGCATGTTTGCCCTGTATCCGCACCTGCACCAGACCGACGGCTTCTTTGCCGCGGTGCTGGAACGCACCAGCTGAGCGCCGGTGCCTGCCGGGCCGCCTGCCGATCGCGCGGGCGGCCGCGCCAACCCTGAGTTTCCTCGATGAACGGTGAGACCCTGTCCGACCTGGGTGGCCTGAAAGACCTGAAGGCCTCCCACTCCATGTTCGGCAAGATGCTGGACGACCTGATCCGCGACGCAGGCGGGCCGGGCTTCTTCTGGCAGCTGCTGGTGCTGGCCGGCTGCCTGCTGGTGGCCTGGCCGCTGGCGCGCTTCGTGGTGCGGCGCCTTGAAGCGCGCTACCAAGGCTCAAGCTTCTCCGTGCGCTTTGCCGCCGCCAGCCTCGAGCGCGCCATGTTCCCCCTGGCCGGATGGGTGCTGGTGCTGATCGCCCGCTTTGCGCTGGAGCCGCTGATCCCGATCAGCGTGCTGCGCCTGGCGCTGGTGCCGCTGTTCGGCATCACCTTCCTGAATTCCACCTTCTATGTGCTGCGCCGGGTGATGTCGGGCAGTGGCCAGCTGCATGGCATGCTGCTGCTGGTGGAGAAGGTGCTGACCACGCTGGTGTGGGCCGGCATGGCGCTGTACGTGCTGGGCGTGCTGGCGGACGTGGTGGCGTGGATGCAGGGCGTGCGCTTTGCGATCGGCGGCAAGCAGAAGATCAGCCTGGCCGAGACCCTGATGGCGGTGGTCTGGATCCTGCTGACGGTGCTGGTGGCGCTGTGGTTCGGTTCCTGGCTGGAAGAGCGGCTGATGCGCTCGGCCAACCTCGACGGCAACCTGAAGGTGGTGCTGACGCGCATCTCCAAGGCCTTGCTACTGCTGGTGTCGCTGCTGCTGAGCCTGTCGCTGGTGGGGATCGACCTGACCGTGCTGTCGGTGTTCGGCGGCGCGCTGGGCGTGGGCCTGGGGCTGGGTTTGCAGAAGATCGCCAGCAACTACATCTCCGGCTTCATCATCCTGCTGGACCGCTCGGTCAAGCTGGGCGACCAGATCACGGTGGACAAGTACACCGGCATCGTGTCGCAGATCCGCACCCGCTATACGGTGGTGCGCAACGGCGATGGCGAAACCCTGGTGCCGAACGAGCAGCTGGTGGCGCAGCCGGTGCAGAACCATTCGTTCTCCAACACCAATGTGCGCGTGGCCACCCGGGTGCAGGCAGACTACAACGCCGATCCGGAAACGGTGATCGCGCTGCTGACCGCATGCGTGCGCGACCTGCCGCGCGTGCTGCCCGACCCGGAGCCCGCCGCTTTCCTGGTGCTGTTTGCCGATAGCGGCATCGAGTACGAGGTTGCGGTCTTCGTGGCCGATCCGCAGAACGGCAAGCTGGGGGTGCAGTCGGCGATGAACCGCGCGATCTGGCGCACGCTGCGCGAGCATGGGATTTCCATCCCCTATCCGCAGCGTGAACTCCGCGTGCTGGGCGAGGCACCCTTGCCCGGCAACGATCTGCCCCCATCTAAGACCGTAGCGGATGCAGCGAATGCGGCGAGTGCCGCATAGACCGCAAGATGGGCGCAGCATGCGCCACCCACGGAACGAAAACTGTGGCGCTCCGTCCAAATCCGGGAAATAGCGTATGCTTGCGCGTCGCGCGATCCGGTAGAATGCCGGGTTGTCGCGGGTTGCAGCTTCAGGTTGCAGCGCACGCTCCCACATCAGACAGCCGCCAGATTGCAGCGGCTCGTACCTTGTCCCGCCAGCGCAGGCCATCCCGGCGCCGGCGCGAGACTCGTGTGCCTGGGAGCCCGGTATGACTTCGGGTCCCGTGGCAGGCGCCAGAAAGCTATCGCAATCACTTGGATTCGCAGCCTTTTTTCTGCGCGTTGCGTGCACCGGCCCCGCCGGGCTGCACGGGAAAGTCCCTGTTTAACCGACGGAGAACAGTTTGTTCGACACTATTCTTGACTGGGCCGCCAACGGCCTTGCCAACTGGACCTGGTGGGAGATCGTCATCTACACGCTCGTGATGACGCATATCACGATCGCCAGTGTCACCATTTTCCTGCACCGCTGCATGGCGCACCGGTCGCTGGATCTGCACCCGATCGCCCAGCATTTCTTCCGCTTCTGGCTCTGGCTGACCACGGGCATGGTCACGCGCGAGTGGACCGCCATCCACCGCAAGCACCACGCCAAGTGCGAAACCGAAGAAGATCCGCACAGCCCGCAGACCCGCGGCATCCGCAAGGTGCTGCTGGAGGGAGCGGAGCTGTATCGTGCCGAATCCAAGAACAAGGAAACCATCGCCAAGTTTGGCCATGGCTGCCCCAATGACTGGATCGAGCGCAACGTGTACTCGCGCTTCGGCTGGCAGGGTGTCGGCCTGATGCTGATCATCGACCTCGCGCTGTTCGGCGTGATCGGCATGACCGTTTGGGCCGTGCAGATGCTGTGGATCCCGATCCATGCCGCCGGCATCATCAATGGCCTGGGCCACTGGTGGGGCTATCGCAACTACGATTGCGAGGACGCCTCGACCAACGTGTCGCCGTGGGGCCTGATCATTGGTGGCGAAGAGCTGCACAACAACCACCACACGTACCCGACCTCGGCCAAGTTCTCGATCAAGTGGTATGAGTTCGATGTGGGCTGGGGCTATATCCGCGCGATGCAGGCAGTCGGCCTGGCCAAGGTCAAGAAGACTCCGCCCAAGGCACGCCTGGTGGAAGCCCGCCCGGTTGACCACAACACGCTGGAAGCGATCATCGCCAACCGCTATGACGTGATGGCGCGCTATGCCAAGGCCGTCAAGGGCGCGTTCCGCCAGGAACTGGAAAAGCTCAAGGAAGGCCGCGTGGCCGAGTACCGCAGCTTCAAGCCCGCCAGCAAGTGGTTCCACCGCGAGGAAACCAAGCTGGCCGCGCCGCAGCGCGAACAGCTGGCAAGCATCGTTGAACAGAACAAGGCGCTGCAGACCTTCGTCGAAATGCGCCGTGAACTGGCCGCCATCTGGGGCCGTTCCAACCTGACGCGCGAGCAGCTGCTGCAGCAGCTGCAGGCCTGGTGCCATCGTGCCGAGGCCAGTGGCATCCAGGCGCTGCAAGATTTCTCGCTGCGCCTGCGCCGCTACGCCTGATACAATCCGGCCGCGCCTTATGGTTTGACAAAGCCCCGCCCATGGCGGGGCTTTTGTTTTAGATAAACTCCCCAATATTCTGGCCGGGCCGCATCCTTGCTGGCGAAGGTCTAGAGGAGTACCGGAGATGACCCCACAATCGATCAAGACCGTCGAGTTCGAAAAGCCGAACCTGGCGGATGCCGAAAACGCCACTGGCAGCAGCTGCGTGGCCCATGCCTGGGCCAAGGTGCCGCCGGTGCTGACACCCGACGAGCGCCAGTCCCTGAAGACGCGTATTCGCCGCCTGCTCAAGGAACGCAATGCGGTGCTGGTGGCGCACTATTACGTCGACGCCGACCTGCAGGACCTGGCCGAGGAAACCGGCGGCTGTGTCTCCGACTCCCTGGAAATGGCCCGCTTCGGCCGCGACCACGAGGCCCGGACCCTGGTGGTGGCGGGCGTGCGCTTCATGGGCGAGACCGCCAAGATCCTGAGCCCCGAGAAGACCGTGCTGATGCCGGACCTGGACGCGACCTGCTCGCTCGACCTGGGTTGCCCGGCCGATGAGTTCGCCGCCTTCTGCGATGCGCACCCGGACCGCACCGTGGTGGTCTACGCCAACACCAGCGCCGCCGTGAAGGCGCGCGCGGACTGGATGGTGACCTCCAGCATCGGCCTGAAGATCGTCGAGCACCTGCATGCGCAGGGCAAGAAGATCCTGTGGGCGCCGGACAAGCACCTGGGCAGCTATATCCAGAAGCAGACCGGTGCCGACATGCTGCTGTGGCAGGGCTCGTGCCTGGTGCACGACGAGTTCAAGGGCATCGAGCTGGACCTGCTGCGCCGCGAATTCCCCAACGCCAAGATCCTGGTGCACCCTGAGTCGCCGGAAAACGTGGTGGCGCAGGCCGATGTGGTCGGCTCGACCTCGCAGCTGATCGAGGCCGCACAGAAGCTGGACGCGACCGAGTTCATCGTCGCCACCGACAACGGCATCCTGCACAAGATGCGCATGGCGGCGCCCGGCAAGCACTTCATTGAAGCACCCACGGCCGGCAACAGCGCGACCTGCAAGAGCTGCGCGCACTGCCCGTGGATGGCCATGAACGCGCTCACCAACCTGGCCGAGGTGCTGGAAACCGGCCGCAACGAGATCCATGTCGACCCGGTGATCGGGCGCCAGGCGGTGACCTGCATCAACCGCATGCTGGACTTCGCCGCCGCGCAGAAGCGCAATGTGCGTCCGTCGGCAGACCTGGCCAAGGAACAGGCGCTGTTCAGGGGGATTGGCCCGGCATGAGCGTGAATTCGATTTTCGACAGCTACGGTCCGGCGCTGCAGGCAGCGCTGCAAGCCAATGTGCAGGCCGCCATTGACGAGGATGTCGGCAGCGGCGACCTGACCGGCCTGCTGGTGCCTGCGGCCAAGGCGGCACGCGCGCGCGTGATCGTGCGCGAGTCCGCAGTGCTGTGCGGCCAGCCGTGGTTCGATGCCTGCATGCGCGCGGTCGACCCGGCGCTCGAGGTGCACTGGCTGCAGCAGGAAGGTGCCCGCATGGCGCACGATTCGGTGGTCTGCGAGATCACAGGCCCGGCGCGCTCGCTGCTGACGGCGGAGCGCCCGTCGCTGAATTTCCTGCAGCTGCTGTCGGGCGTGGCCACCGCCACGCGCCGCTATGCCGACCTGATCGCCGGCACCCGCGCGCGCGTGCTGGATACGCGCAAGACGCTGCCGGGCCTGCGCCTGGCGCAGAAGTACGCGGTCCGCATCGGCGGCGGCGAGAACCAGCGGCTGGCGCTGTACGACGGCATCCTGATCAAGGAAAACCATATCGCCGCGGCTGGCAGCATCAGCGCGGCCATGCAGGCGGCGCTGGCGCTCGATACCAGGGCGTCGGTGCAGATCGAGGTGGAAACGCTGGCCGAACTGGAAGAAGCGCTTGCGGCCGGTGCGAAGTCGGTGCTGATCGATAACTTCACCGTGCCGATGATGCAGGATGCGGTCAGGATCAATCGGGGCAGGGCGCTGCTGGAGGTGTCGGGCGGCGTCAATGCCGATACTATCCGCACCTTTGCCGAAACCGGCGTGGACCGGATCTCGGTTGGTGCGCTGACCAAGGACGTGCGGGCGACGGACTATTCGCTGCGGATCATCGGCTGACGCTTCGCGCGATACCAGAAAAACGGGGTGGGGCCTTGCGGCGCCACCCCGTTTTGCTTTGCCTGGCCAGCCGTCAGCGCTTCCTTGTGGCTGGCGGCTGAATCACCGTCGGCAGCGCCTTGGGCAGGGTATCCGGATAGTCCCGGCTGAAGTGCAGGCCCCGGCTTTCGTGGCGCGAATAGGCGCTGTCCACGATCAGCGAGGCCACTTCGACCAGGTTGCGCAGCTCCAGCAGGTCGCTGGTGACGCGGAAGTTGGCGTAGTACTCAGCGATTTCCTCGCGCAGCAGGCCGATGCGGTGCTGGGCGCGCTCCAGCCGCTTGCTGGTGCGCACGATGCCGACGTAGTTCCACATCATGCGGCGCAGCTCGTCCCAGTTGTGCGACACCACCACTTCCTCGTCGGCATCGGAGACGCGGCTTTCATCCCAGGCCGGCAGCGTGATGTCAGGCAGCCCGGCCTTGTCCTTGGAAGCGATGTCCTCGGCCGCGGCGCGGCCGATCACCATGCATTCGAGCAGCGAGTTGGAGGCCAGCCGGTTGGCACCATGCAGGCCGGTGCAGGCGGTTTCGCCCACGGCGTACAGATTGCCGATATCGGTGCGTCCGGAGGTGTCGGTGACCACGCCGCCGCAGGTGTAGTGGGCGGCCGGCACCACGGGAATCGGCTCGCGCGTGATGTCGATGCCGAGCTCCAGGCAGCGCGCGTGGATGGTCGGGAAGTGTTCTTTCAGGAAGGATTCGGGCTGGTGGCTGATATCCAGGTAGACGCAGTCCAGGCCGCGCTTCTTCATCTCGAAGTCGATCGCGCGCGCCACCACGTCGCGCGGCGCCAGTTCGGCGCGCGCATCGTGTTCGGGCATGAAGCGGGTGCCATCGGGCAGCTTGAGCAGGCCGCCTTCGCCGCGCACCGCTTCGGAGATCAGGAAGGACTTGGCGTAGGGGTGGTACAGGCAGGTCGGGTGGAACTGGATGAACTCCATGTTCGAAACCCGGCAGCCCGCGCGCCAGGCCATGGCGATGCCGTCGCCGGTGGCTGTATCCGGGTTGGTGGTGTACAGGTAGACCTTGCCGGCACCGCCCGCGGCCAGCACGGTGTGCGTGGCGGTGAGGGTGCGCACCGCGCCGGTGCTGTCGTCCAGTACGTACAGGCCGTAGCAGCGGTTGCCCGGCAGCCCCAGCTTGCGCGAGGTGATCAGGTCGATTGCGAAGTGGTCTTCCAGGATGGTGATGTTCGGGTGCTGCATGGCCTGCTGCAGCAGCGTGCTGACCACGGCATGGCCGGTGGCGTCGGCGGCGTGGATGATGCGCCGGCGGCTGTGGCCGCCTTCGCGCGTCAGGTGGAAGCCCAGTTCGGCCTGTTCGTCGCGCGTGAACGGCACGCCGCGGTCGATCAGCCACTGGATGGCCTCGCGCCCATGCTCCACGATGAAGCGCGTGGCCTCTTCGTCGCACAACCCCGCACCGGCGACGAGCGTGTCCTGCGTATGCTCGTCATGGCTGTCGCCGGAATCCAGCACGGCGGCAATACCGCCCTGCGCCCAGTCGCTGGCGCCCTGGGTCATGGCGCGCTTGCTGAGGATGGCCACCCGGTGGGTGTCGGCCAGTTGCAGCGCGACCGTAAGGCCGGCCAGGCCGCTGCCGACGATGGCGACGTCGAAATTCATGGTGCGGAGTGCGCTGGGGGGCGCCAGGCAAAAAGGAGGAAACGGGAAAGTCTACACCTGAAGCGCCATCCCGCGCATCAGCGCGTCGCGTGGGGGTGGGCGCTTATCGCCCCGCAGGCCTGCGCGGCGCGCAGGCAACAAAAAGCCCCGCGGCATGGCGGGGCTTTCTGGCGGGAACCGGGATCAATTACTTGATCTTGGTTTCCTTGTAAGCGACGTGCTTGCGGGCGACGGGATCGAACTTCATGATCTCCATCTTTTCCGGCATGGTGCGCTTGTTCTTGGTGGTCGTGTAGAAATGACCCGTACCTGCGGTCGATTCCAGCTTGATCTTGTCGCGGCCGCCCTTGCTTGCCATGATGTGCTCCTAATTAGACTTCGCCGCGTGCGCGCAGGTCGGCGAGCACGGAGTCGATGCCTTTCTTGTCGATCAGGCGCAGGCCGGCGTTCGAGACGCGCAGGCTCACCCAGCGGTTTTCGGATTCAACGAAGAAACGACGATTCTGCAGGTTGGGCAGAAAACGGCGCTTGGTCTTGTTGTTTGCGTGGGAAACGTTGTTGCCGACCATCGGCGCTTTCCCGGTCACTTGACAGACGCGTGCCATGAAGCACTCCTAAATCTTCTATTCGTGGACAATGTTCGCAACAGATCAACAAAAGGCGCGCGGGCCCGGACTGCAGCGGTTGAGACTTCAGCAAAACGGGCATTATAGACTGGATTCCCTCGCCGAATCAATGCCTTCTGTGCTTTGGCGTTATCCGGTGTTGCTGCGCTGTATGTGCCGTGGCGTTGGCGTCACAGCCCGGGCAGGCGGTCGCAGCAGTCGGCCAGCGAGCGGATTTCCTGGCCGGCCACGATGAAATGGTCGAGCAGCCGCACGTCGATCAGATCGAGGGTGCGCGCCAGTTCGTGGGTCAGGCGGATGTCGCTGTGGCTCGGCGCGGTGGTGCCGCGCGGGTGGTTGTGCGCCACGATGATGCCGGCCGCATTATGCACGAGCGCCTGGCGCGCCACCTCGCGCGGGTAGACGGCGGTGCGCGTCAGCGTGCCGCGGAACATTTCTTCACTGGCCACCATGCGGTTGCGCGGATCCAGGAACAGGCACAGGAAGACCTCGTGCGGCAGCGGCGCCAGCGTCAGGCGCAGGTAGTTGCGCACCGCCGCCGGGCCGTCGAAGCCGGTGGGCAGGCGCAGCGATTCGGCCAGCGCACGCCGTGCCAGCTCCGGAATGGCCTGCAGTTGGGCATACTTGGTTTCGCCCATGCCCCGGACGCTTGTCAGTGCGCGCCCCTCTGCCGCGAACAGGGCTGTCAGCGAGCCGAAGCAGTGCAACAGCTCGCGTGCGAGGTCCACGGCACTTTTGCCGGCAGCGCCCACGCGCAGCAGGATGGCCAGCAGCTCGGCGTCTGACAGGGCGGCGGCGCCGCTTTCCATCAGTTTCTCGCGGGGCCGCTCGCAGGCGGGCCAGTTGGCAATGGTCATGAGCACTCCAGGGTAGTCACGCCGTGATGAGGGTGAGGCCGGGTCCGGGGGCGGCGGGCAATGGGCCAGTCGAATACAATACGGGTTGTTGACCGGTTGATCACCCATGAATTTGCAAACTTTCGCGTCGGAAACCGACGGCGGCACGGCTGGCCGCAAGACTGTCCAGGCCGACTCTTTCCTGACCCTGCACTACAGCATCGCGCTCGAGAACGGCACCGAGGTCGTCAGCACGTTCGAGGAGAAGCCCGCCACGCTGCTGCTCGGCCAGGGCCAGTTCGCGCCGACGCTGGAGCAGGCGCTGCTCGGCATGCCCGAAGGCGAGCGCATGACCTACCGGCTGGCGCCGGAGCAGGCCTTTGGCCCGCGCAACCCCGAGCTGCTGCAGTGGGTGTCGCTGGCCACGCTGCGCGAGAACAGTTCCTTCGAAGAGGACTACAGCCCTGGCGACCTGGTGGAGTTCAACGCGCCCGGCGGCGGCAAGTACGCCGGTGTGCTCAAGGAGTTCGGCGAGACCGCCGCGCTCTTTGACTTCAACCATCCGCTGGCCGGGCAGACCATCCTGTTCGACGTGCAGCTGATCGGCATTCTCTGAGCGCGCCGCACGTGTGCCGAACCATCCTGATACCGCAGCATGCCTGACCTGACTCCCGCACCCGACGCAGAAATCCTGATGGCGCAGCCGCGCGGCTTCTGCGCCGGCGTGGACCGTGCCATCGAGATCGTCGAGCGTGCGCTCGAGCGCTTCGGCGCGCCCATCTACGTGCGCCACGAGATCGTCCACAACGCCTATGTGGTGGCCGGCCTGCGCCGCAAGGGCGCGGTGTTCGTGCGCGAGCTCGACGAGGTGCCCGCGGGCGCCACCGTCATCTTCAGCGCCCATGGCGTGTCGCGCGAAGTGCGTGCCGACGCCGCCGCGCGCGGGCTGCACGTGTTCGATGCCACCTGCCCGCTGGTGACCAAGGTGCATGTCGAGGTGAGCAAGATGCGCGCCGAGGGCTGCGAGATCGTGATGATCGGGCATCGCGGCCATCCGGAAGTGGAGGGCACCATGGGCCAGGCCAGCAGCGGCATGCTGCTGGTGGAGTCGGTGGCCGACGTCGCCACGCTGCAGGTTACCGACCCGTCGCGGCTTGCCTACGTGACCCAGACCACGCTGTCGGTGGATGAGACCCGCGAGATCGTGGCCGCGCTCAAGGCGCGCTTTCCGCAAATCCGCGAGCCCAAGAAGCAGGACATCTGCTATGCCACGCAGAACCGCCAGGACGCGGTGAAGTTCATGGCGCCGCAGGTGGAGGTGGTGATCGTGGTGGGCAGCCCCAACAGCTCCAACTCCAACCGCCTGCGCGAGCTGGCCGAGCGCCTGGGCGTGCCGGCCTATATGGTGGACGCCCCCGAGCAGGTGCGCCCCGAATGGATCGCCGGCAAGCGCCGCATCGGCCTGACCGCCGGCGCTTCGGCGCCCGAGGCGCTAGCCCAGTCCATCGTCGAGCGCCTGCGTGAGCTTGGCGCGAGCCAGGTGCGCCCGCTTGACGGCATCGAAGAGAACATGGCCTTCCCGCTGCCGCGTGGGCTGCTGCCGGCCAGCGCCGCCGCCTGACCCGGTGCGGGCCGTGCCCGCCTGCCAGCCCCGCCTTTTACAAGGGCGCCGCTTGATGCGGCGCCCTTTGTCTTTGGTACGCCCGATTTGCAGCCGGCCGGCGCGAATAATGCACGGCGATGGTGCAGGTAATACATGGCTGTCCTGCTGATCAGACAAATCAGGGTAATCCCCCGGTTTGGGGTTTTCCCTATTATGGTGCGGCGCTACATTCTGCACATTAGAGAACAGTGCAGCTGAATTTAAATGAAACACCTAATTAATAAAGGCGCATTATAGGTGGTGCCGGCGATGCTTATCCGCGCCACCGGGCGGCGCAGGCACGATTCTTGTAAGTAGGTGAGGCGGCCGCGTCATGTGAGTGGGAATTGCCGCAATCTGTGCATTGGGGAAATTCCCTAGCTCATTTGACCGGTAAATGGTTAAGGATGTTGCGTCGCGTATTGCATCGACTAAGAAAGGGGATACAATGCGCGCGTTTCAAATTGAAACTAAACAAAGGCGGTCCAGGGAAACGTCCGGGAGGCGTTGAAAATCCCTGTCTTCGTGAATCCTAGGAGATCACTCATGCAAATCACGTTTGCCAAGATTCTGCCGATTGCGGCCGCAGTGGCGCTGGTAGCCGCTTGCGGCAAGAAGGAAGAGAAGCCGGCTGATGCGGCGCCTTCGGCGCCGGCGGCAGCCGCTCCTGCAGCGGGCGGCGGTGAAGTCGTCGTCAAGATCGGCCACGCGGCCCCGCTGACCGGCGGCATCGCGCACCTTGGCAAGGACAACGAAAACGGCGCCCGCCTGGCCGTGGAAGAAGTCAACAAGACCGGCCTGGAGATCGGTGGCAAGAAGATCAAGCTGGAACTGGTTGGCGAAGACGATGCCGCCGACCCCAAGACGGGCACCTCCGTGGCGCAGAAGCTGGTCGACGCCAAGGTGGTGGCCGTGGTCGGCCACCTGAACTCGGGCACGTCGATCCCGGCCTCCAAGATCTATAGCGATGCCGGCATCGTGCAGATCTCGCCCTCGTCCACCAACCCGGACTACACCAAGCAGGGCTTCAAGACCACCTACCGCGTGGTGGCCACCGATGCCCAGCAGGGCCCGGCACTGGCCAACTATGCCAGCAAGACGCTCCATGCCAAGAGCGTGGCGATCGTCGACGACGCCACCGCCTACGGCAAGGGCCTGGCCGACGAGTTCGAGAAGACCGCCAAGGCGGCCGGCGTGAACGTGGTGGCGCGCGAGGCCACCAACGACAAGGCCACCGACTTCAAGGCCATTCTCACCAAGATCAAGGGCAAGAAGCCTGACGTGATCATGTACGGCGGCATGGACGCCACCGGCGGCCCGTTCGCCAAGCAGGCCAAGGAACTGGGCATCGGTGCCAAGATCGTCGGCGGCGACGGCGTCTGTACCGACAAGGTGGCCGAACTGGCGGGCGACGCCGTGACCAACATCATCTGCTCCGAGGCCGGCCTGGCCCTGTCGAAGATGGAGCAGGGCGCGGACTTCTCCAAGCGCTACCAGGCTCGCTTCAACGCCCCGGTGCAGATCTATGCACCGTTCACGTATGACGCCGTGATGGTCGTCGTCGACGCCATGAAGCGCGCCAACTCGACCGAACCGGCTGCCATCCTGGCCGAAATGCCCAAGACCAACTACAAGGGCGTGATCGGCAATATCGCCTTCGACGAGAAGGGCGACATGAAGGAAGGCACCATCACGCTGTACGAGTACAAGGACAAGAAGAAGTCCGTCCTCGACGTCGTGAAGATGTAATCTGGGCTTACCGGCCCATCCGAACGGCACCGTGAGTATTTTGCGGTGCCGTTCTTTTTAGCCTCGCCTAATGTAGAAGCATCCTTACCATGGATGGAGCAGGGCAGGTCGCTTACCAGCAAACCAACCACCGCAACGTTACCCATTACACACCATGGTCCCGCCCCCGGCATCCACACCATGCCGCAAGGTCCGGGACTGAAGCAGGAGTTTTCATGGATATCCTTATCCAGCAGATCGTGAACGGTCTGGTGCTCGGCAGCATCTATGCGCTGATCGCACTGGGCTACACCATGGTCTACGGTATTCTCGGCATCATCAACTTCGCCCACGGCGATGTGCTGATGATCGGCGCGCTGACCGCCCTGTCAGCCATCCTCGGATTGCAGAAGTTCGCCCCCGGCCTGCCTGAATGGCTGACGCTGGTGATCGCCACGCTGGTCGCGATGCCAGTCTGCGCGATCCTGTCCTATTCGATCGAGCGGATCGCCTACCGGCCCTTGCGCAATGCGCCACGGCTGGCCCCGCTGATCACCGCCATCGGCGTCTCCATCATCCTGCAGACGATGGGCATGCTGATCTGGTCGCGCAACCCGCTGACCTTCCCGCAGCTGCTGCCGTCCGAGCCGATCGACATCGGCACGACCGGCGCCACCATCACCGGCAAGGAAATGGTCATCATCGGCATGGCCGTGATGGTGATGTCCGGCCTGCTGGCCCTGGTCAACCGCACCAAGCTCGGCCGCGCCATGCGCGCCACCGCCGAGAACCAGAAGGTGGCCGGCCTGATGGGCGTGAACCCCAATTTCGTCATTTCCGCCACCTTCATGATCGGCGCCACGCTGGCCGCGCTGGCCGGCGTGATGATGGCCACCAACTACGGCAATGCCCACTTCTACATGGGCTTCATCCCCGGCCTGAAGGCGTTTACCGCCGCGGTGCTGGGCGGCATCGGCAACCTGGCTGGCGCCATGGTCGGCGGCATGCTGCTGGGCCTGATCGAAGCGCTCGGCGCCGGCTATATCGGCGACCTGACCAACGGCGTCTTCGGTTCGAACTACCAGGACGTCTTTGCCTTTATCGTGCTGATCACCGTGCTCGTCTTCCGTCCGTCCGGCATCATGGGCGAACGCGTGGCGGATCGCGCCTGAGGAGAGCGAATCCATGAATACTCCGATTCCATCCACGGCAGCCGTCGCGGCGCCCACCAAGGTGCCGGCCAAGACCCTGGCCGCACTGATTGGCTTCCTGGTGATCGCCCTGTGCGCACCGTTCTTCGTCCAGACCCTGGGCGGCAACTACTGGGTCCGCGTGCTGGACTTCGCGCTGCTGTACATCATGCTGGCGCTGGGCCTGAACATCGTGGTGGGCTTTGCCGGCCTGCTTGACCTGGGCTATATCGCGTTCTACGCGGTCGGCGCCTACCTGATGGCGCTGCTGGGCTCGCCCCACCTGGCGAACCAGTTCGAGTGGATCCAGCAACTGTTCCCCACCGGCATCCACCTGTCGATGTGGTTCGTGTTGCCGATCGCGATCCTGGTAGCCGCCACCTTCGGCGTGCTGCTCGGGGCGCCAACGCTGAAGCTGCGCGGCGACTACCTCGCCATCGTGACGCTGGGCTTCGGCGAGATCGTCCGCATCTTCATGAACAACCTTGACCGCCCGGTCAACATCACCAACGGGCCCAAGGGCATCACCGCGGTGGACCCGGTCCATATCTTCGGCTTCGACTTCTCGAAGTCGCACGAGATCTTCGGACTCAAGTTCACGCCGGTATTCATGTACTACTACCTGCTGGTGTTCCTGGTCATCGTGATCGTGTTCGTGAGCCTGCGGCTGCAGACCTCGCGTATCGGCCGCGCTTTCGTGGCCATCCGCGAAGACGAGATCGCCGCCAAGGCGATGGGCATCAACACCCGCAACATCAAGCTGCTGGCCTTTGCCATGGGCGCTTCGTTCGGCGGCGCCTCGGGCGCGGTGTTCGGCGCGTTCCAGGGCTTCGTGTCGCCGGAATCGTTCACGCTGTGGGAATCGATCTACGTGCTGGCCATCGTGGTGCTTGGCGGCATGGGCCATATCCCGGGCGTGATCCTGGGCGGCGTCCTGCTGGTGGGCTTCCAGGAGTTGCTGCGCGTGGTGGCGGAGCCGATGCAGACCGGTTTGTTCGGCCATGTCATCGTCGATGCCGAAGTGCTGCGCCAGCTGCTGTTCGGCCTGGCCCTGGTCGGCGTCATGCTGTATCGCCCGGCGGGCATCTGGCCGTCGCCGCGCAAGGAAGACCGCCCGGTGGTGCGCCGTGCGGGCAGCGTGGGCCGTTTCTGACCAGGAGGACAACATGAGCAACAACGATTTCCTCCTGTCGGTACAGGGGGTCAACAAGCGTTTCGGCGGCCTGCAGGCACTGTCCGAGGTGGGCCTGCAGATCAAGCCGGGCGAGATCTACGGGCTGATCGGCCCCAACGGCGCCGGCAAGACCACCTTCTTCAACGTGATCACCGGCCTGTACACGCCGGATTCAGGCGAGTTCGTGCTGGGCGGCAAGCCCTACCAGCCGACCGCCGTGCATGAGGTCGCCAGGGCCGGCATCGCGCGCACGTTCCAGAACATCCGCCTGTTCGGCGAGATGACTGCGCTCGAGAACGTGATGGTGGGGCGCCACGTGCGCTCCAAGGCCGGCGTGTTCGGCGCGATCTTCCGCCCGCCCGCGGTGCGCCGCGAGGAAGAGGGCATCGAGGACATGGCGCACGACCTGCTCGACTATGTCGGCATCGGCAAGTACGCCAACTTCACCGCGCGCAACCTCTCCTACGGCCACCAGCGCCGGCTCGAGATCGCGCGGGCGCTGGCGACCGAGCCCAAGCTGCTGGCACTGGACGAACCGGCCGCGGGCATGAACGCGACCGAGAAGGTGGAGCTGCGCGGACTGCTCGACAAGATCCGCAACGATGGCAAGACCATCCTGCTGATCGAGCACGACGTGAAGCTGGTGATGGGCCTGTGCAACCGCATGACGGTGCTGGACTACGGCAAGGTGATTGCCCAGGGCCTGCCGCACGAAGTGCAGAACAACCCCGCGGTGATCGAGGCCTACCTCGGCGCATCGGCACACTGATGGCCGGAGGACAAGCAATGACACAGACAGTACTGAAGATCTCCGGCCTCAAGGTCGCGTACGGCGGCATCCAGGCCGTCAAGGGCATTGACCTGGAAATCCGGGACGGCGAGCTGGTGACGCTGATCGGCGCCAACGGCGCCGGCAAGACCACCACCATGAAGGCCATCACCGGCCTGCAGGGCTGGGCCAGCGGCGACGTGGAATACATGGGCAAGTCGATCAAGGGCGTGCCCAGCTACGCGCTGCTCAAGCAGGGCCTGGCGATGGTGCCGGAAGGCCGCGGCGTGTTCGCGCGCATGACCATCACCGAGAACCTGCAGATGGGCGCCTACACGCGCAACGACGACGCCGGCATCAAGGCCGACGTCGAGCGCATGTTCGGCATCTTCCCGCGCCTGAAGGAACGCGCCAACCAGCTGGCGGGCACCATGTCCGGCGGCGAGCAGCAGATGCTGGCAATGGCGCGCGCGCTGATGAGCCAGCCCAAGGTGCTGCTGCTGGACGAGCCGTCGATGGGCCTGTCGCCGATCATGGTCGAGAAGATCTTCGAGGTCGTGCGCGACATCTCGGCACAGGGCGTGACCGTGCTGCTGGTGGAGCAGAACGCGCGCCTGGCGCTGCAGGCTGCCCACCGCGGCTACGTGATGGAGTCGGGCCTGATCACCATGAGCGGGGACGCCAAGCAGATGCTCGACGATCCCAAGGTGCGGGCCGCCTACCTGGGCGAGTAAGGCGCGCTGCCGCCTCCCACCCCGCCGCAAGAGGGGTGAGGGAGAGGGCAGGCGCACGCAGGCGCAAGGCCTTTCCCCTTGCCGCGGGGCCCCGCGCAACGCCTGCTCAGGCTGGTGTGCGCGGGTTCTGCGGCGCTGGCTCTCTCCCTCACTCCTCTGCGGCACCACAAAGAAAAAAGCCTCGCGCGCGCGAGGCTTTTTTTCCGTCTGGCGAATGACCAGGACTCAGGCCAGCTTCTTCAGCAGCGTGCGCAGCATGCCGATCATCTGGTCGATCTCTTCACGCGTCACGTTCAGCGCGGGCATGAAGCGCAGCAGGTTGGCGCGCGGTGCGTTCAGCAGCAGGCCTTGCGGCACCATGTCGCGGGCTTCTTCCACCAGTTGCGGGCCGATGTCCTTGCCCAGCATCAGCGCGCGCAGCAGGCCGTCGCCGCGTTCGCCGGCCAGGCCGAACTCGGCGGACAGCGCCAGCAGCTGTTCCCGCAGGTATTCGCCCTTGGCCTTGACGTCGTCGAGGAACCCCGGCGCGGTCAGCTGCTCGATCACGGCGCTGCCCACCGCGGTCATCAGCGGGTTGCCGTTGTAGGTGCCGCCCTGGTCGCCGGCCTCGAAGCTGGCGACCTCGGCCTTGCACAGCAGCGCCGACAGCGGCACGCCGCCGCCGATGCCCTTGCCCAGCGTCATGATGTCCGGCTCCACGCCTGCCAGCTCGTAGGCGAACAGGGTGCCGCAGCGGCCGCAGCCGGTTTGCACTTCATCGACGATCAGCAGCAGCCTGTGCTTGTCGGCCAGCGCGCGCAGGCCCTGCATGAACTCGCGCGTGGCGGGGATCACGCCGCCTTCGCCCTGCACCGGTTCCAGCATGATGCCGACGGTCTTGTCGGTGATCAGCTTCTCCACCGAGGCCAGGTCGTTGAGATCGGCGCGCGGGAAGCCCGGCACCTGCGGCGCAAAGATGGTGTCCCAGCCGGCCTTGCCCGACGCGCTCATGGTGGCGAGCGTGCGGCCATGGAAGCTGTGGTCCATGGTGATGATCTCGAAGGCGCCGTCCTTGTGCTTGCGGCCCCATTTGCGCGCCAGCTTGATCGCGCCTTCGTTGGCCTCGGCGCCGCTGTTGGCGAAGAAGACCTTGTCGAAGCAGCTGTGGTCGGTCAGCTGCCGGGCCAGCTTGAGCATCGGCTCGTTGTAGAAGGCCGGGCTCGGGTTGATCAGCCGGTGCGACTGGGCCACCAGCGCGTCGATCATGCCCTGGTTGGAATGGCCCAGACAGTTCACTGCCCAGCCCTGCACGAAGTCCAGGTATCGCTTGCCGTTGTGATCCGTCAGCCAGGAGCCCTTGCCCTCGGTGAACACGAGCTCGGGCCGGTTGGTGATGTACATCAGGGATTGGACGGGATACTCAGCAAATGCCATGGCGGACTCCAGGGGTCGGCTTTAAACGATGGACGGACGGGCGTAACAACCGGGACAAAAACAAAAAGCCACGGGGGTTGCCCGTGGCTCGTTGACATGAACAGACGCAGTCGACGGTCAGCCGCGCGGCACCCCAGCGGGGAGCGACGTACGGAAGCTGCGGCGTCGGTTGAAGGTCATGTGCATGCGGGCAAATATAAGGCGCATGCGCCCGGGTGTCAAAACGAATTTTGGCTGGCCCGGGCATTGTTGCGCTGAGGGAACGGCTCTCGGGCGGCCTCAGGCCGCGGGAGTGGCCGGGTGCATGTCGGCCTCGGAGGTGAACGAGTCGGCGAAGAACGCGTCCTCGTGCAGCTTGCACTGGCGAGTGAAGTCGCCGCGCGCGGCATTGATCATCACCGGGGCGCCGCAGGCATAGACCTCGTGGCCCGACAGGTCGGGATGGTCGGCGATCACGGCCTGGTGGACAAAGCCGGTGCGGCCCTGCCAGTTGTCTTCAGGCAGCGCGTCGGAGATCACCGGCACGTAGCGGAAGTTGGGCAGCTCGCGCGCCCACTGCTCACACAGCGCGTGCATGTACAGGTCCTTGGGCCGGCGGCCGCCCCAGTACAGGGTCATCGGGCGCTGGATGCCGGTGTAGGCGGCGTGCTCGACGATGGCCTTGATCGGCGCAAAGCCGGTGCCGGAAGCCAGCAGGATAATCGGGGCCTCGGACTCCTCGCGCAGGAAGAAGCTGCCCAGCGGGCCCTCGAAGCGCAGGATGTCGCGCTCCTTCATGGCCGGCTGGCCTTCCCTGGCGCCGAAAACATAGTCGGTGAAGGCGCCGCCGGGCATATGGCGGATATGCAGTTCGATCGGGCCGTCTTCATGCGGCGGCGTGGCGATCGAATAGCTGCGGCGCTTGCCGTCGCGCAGCAGGAATTCCACGTACTGGCCGGCCAGGTACTGCATGCGCTCGGTCGCCGGCAGCTGCAGCTTGATGGCGATCACGTCGTCGGCCAGGCGCTCGATCGCGGTCACGCGGCACGGCACCTTCTTGATCGGGATGTCGCCCGCGCCGTGGACCTCGCGGCACTCGATGGTGACGTCCGAGGCGGCGTTGGCGCAGCAGAACAGGGCGCGGCCCTCGGTTTTCTCCTGCGCGGTCAGTGCCGCCGGGGCGTGGTCGCCCTGCACGATGGTGCCTTCGAGCACGCGGCCCTTGCACGAGCCGCAGGCGCCGTTCTTGCAGCCGTAGGGCAGCCCGATGCTGTGGCGCAGGGCCGCGCCGAGGATGGTTTCGTCCGCTGCCACTTCAAACTTGTGGCCGCTGGGCATGACGGTTACTTGATAAGCCATAATCGGTCTATGAGCCAAATTCTGTCGAAGCTGCAGCCCTCGCGCCTCCCACAAGTCCCGCGGCTGCCGGCGCCTTCGCGCCGGCTGGGCCGCCCGCGCCTGTTGATCGTCGGCTGCGGGGATGTGGGGACGCGCTGCCTGCGAATCCTGTCGTCGCGCATGCGTGTCTTTGCCGTGACCTCACAGCCGGCGCGCCGGGCTGAACTGCGCGCCGCCGGCGCGGTGCCGCTGGTGGCGGACCTGGACCGGCCGGCCACGCTGGCACGGCTGCATGGGCTGGCCACGCAGGTGCTGGACCTGGCGCCGCCGCCCGGGCAGGGCGAAGGCGATCCGCGCACGCGTGCCTTGCTCGCCGCCTTGCGCCGGGCGGCCTGGCGCAAGGCCAGGACGTCGGCCGGCATGCTTCCCGGCGAGCCCGCCATTCTACCCGACCGGGGCAGGCCCCGCGCTGCGTTTGTCTACGCCAGCACGTCGGGCGTGTACGGCGACCGGCAGGGCGCCCGGGTCTCGGAATTCCACGCCGTGCGGCCCCAGACCGCCCGCGCGCGCCGCCGCGTGGCCGCCGAGCAGGCAGTGCGCGGCTTCGGCCGCGATGCCGGCTGGCGTGCCAGCATCGTGCGCATCCCCGGCATTTATGCCGAAGACCGCCTGCCGCTGGCGCGCCTGCACCGCGGCACGCCCGCGCTGGTGCCGCAGGACGATGTCTACACCAGCCATATCCATGCCGACGACCTGGCGCGCACCATGGTCGCGGCGCTGTTCCGCGGCCGCGCGCAGCGCGTGGTCCATGCCAGCGACGACACCGAGCTGCGCATGGCCGATTACTTCGACCTGGTCGCGGACCGCCGCGGCCTGCCGCGCCCGCCGCGGATCACGCGTGGCGAGGCGCGTGAAGTGATCGACAAGACGCTGCTGAGCTTCATGAGCGAATCGCGCCGCCTTGACAACCGCCGCCTGAAACGCGAGCTGCGCCTGCGGCTGCGTTATCCCACCGTCACTTCCTTCTTCGACGCCTGACCACCTGGCCAATGGGCTCGTGCCGCTGGCACGGGGCTTGCTGCCCCTGTGCGTCGTTTTACTCCTGTCTATACAACAACACTTTCGCTGCCCCGGCCTGGTGCCGGCACCACCATCCGTGAACCGGACCGGTGCGAGGTCTGTTGAGAAATCTCCGCTGGAAAGCGCCTTTCAAGGTGTTTATCCGCCTGGATGCTTGGTGGAAGCCCTACGTTGACTTGTATATACAGGTACTGTTTAATGTCCGAAAACGAGCGCGGCCACACGCATGGCCTGCCGTCGACGGACACACCAAAGGAGCGTACAGATGAGGAATCACAGCAGGATTCGCGGTCGGATGGCAGTGCAGGCCGCGGTGCTGGTTGCGGCATTGGGGGCCGGTGCGGCCCAGGCGCAGAATGCCCAGGTCACGCTGGGCATGAGCGGCTGGACCGGTTTCGCGCCGCTGACGCTGGCCGACAAGGCCGGCATCTTCAAGAAGCATGGCGTGGACGTCGACATCAAGATGATCCCGCAGAAGGACCGCCACCTGGCGCTGGCCTCGGGCGCGATCCAGTGCGCGGCCACCACGGTGGAAACGCATGTGGCCTGGAACGCCAACGGCGTGCCCATCACCCAGATCGTGCAGCTCGACAAGTCCTACGGCGCCGACGGCCTGGCCGTGCGCAGCGACGTCAAGAGCTTTGCCGACCTGAAGGGCAAGACCATCGGCGTCGATGCGCCGGGCACCGCGCCGTATTTCGGCCTGGCCTGGATGCTGAAGAAGAACGGCATGACGCTCAAGGACATCAAGACCACCACGCTGTCGCCGCAGGCGGCCGCGCAGGCCTTCGTGGCCGGCCAGAACGACGGCGCCATGACCTATGAGCCGTATCTGTCGACGGTGCGCCAGAACCCGGACAAGGGCAAGATCCTGGCGACCACGCTCGACTACCCGATGGTGACCGATACGCTGGGCTGCGCGCCGAAGTGGCTTAAAGAGAATCCCAAGGCCGCGCAGGCGCTGGTCGACAGCTACTTCGAGGCCCTGGAGATGATCCGGAAGGAGCCGGCCAAGGCCAACGACATCATGGGCGCTGCGGTCAAGCAGACCGGCGAGCAGTTCGCCAAGTCCTCCGCCTACCTGCGCTGGCAGGACCGCGAGGCCAACCGCAAGTTCTTTGCCGGCGAGCTTGCCAGCTTCAGCAAGGAAGCTGCGGCGGTGCTGCTGGAAATCGGCGTGATCCGCCAGGTGCCGGACGTGACGGCGCTGTATGACGCGCGTTTCCTCAAGTAACCGACAGTCTTCAGGAGGCGTGACGTCATGACGCAAGCCAGACTTGGAACACCCGCCCCGGCCGCTGCCGCGGCGGTCCCTGCCGCAGCGGCGGCGCCGGTGCGCCGGCGCCACCCGTGGCTGGCCCCGCTGGTGCCGGTGGCGCCCAACACGCGCTGGATGCTGGGCCTGTCCTTCTTCGTGCTGTTCTTCGGCATCTGGGCCGTGGTAACGCTGGGCGGCTTCGTGCCGCGCACGTTCCTGGCCGATCCGATGACGATGGCCAAAGAGGGCTTCATCCTGTTCACCGAGCACAACTTCATCGGCGACATCGGCATGACCGTGTGGCGCGTGGTCGGCGGCTTCGTGCTGGCGGCGGTGCTGGCGGTGCCGCTGGGCATCTTCATGGGCGCGTACAAGGCGGCCGAGGCGTTCTTCGAGCCCTTCGTGTCGTTCTGCCGCTACCTGCCCGCGTCGGCCTTTATCCCGCTGCTGATCCTGTGGGCCGGCATCGGCGAGACCCAGAAGCTGCTGGTGATCTTCATCGGCTCGTTCTTTCAGATCGTGCTGATGGTGGCGGTGGCCGTCGGCGGCGCGCGCAAGGACCTGGTGGAGGCGGCCTACACGCTGGGCGCCAACAGCGCCGGCATCGTGCGGCGCGTGCTGATCCCCGGCGCCGCGCCCGAGATTGCCGAGATCCTGCGGCTGGTGCTGGGCTGGGCCTGGACCTACGTGATCGTGGCCGAGCTGATCGGCTCGTCGTCGGGCATCGGGCACATGATCACCGACAGCCAGGCGCTGCTCAATACCGGGCAGATCATCTTCGGCATCATCGTGATCGGCTGCATCGGCCTGGTCTCGGACCTTGTCTTCAAGCGCGCCAACCAGCGCCTGTTCCCGTGGAGTTCGATCCAATGAGCGCACTGTCCATCCAGCAGGTCTCGCGCACCTTCTCCAACCCGCGCGGCGGCCAGACCCTGGCGCTGCAGCCGGTCGACTTCGAGGTCCGCGACAATGACTTCGTCACCATCCTCGGGCCTTCGGGCTGCGGCAAGTCCACGCTGCTGCGCATCGTCGCGGGGCTGGATACGCCCTCCAGCGGCCGCGTGCTGCTGGACGGCCAGCCGGTGTCCGCCCCCGGCGCGGACCGCGGCATGGTGTTCCAGTCGTACACGCTGTTCCCGTGGCTGACGATCGAGCAGAACGTGCGCTTCGGCTTGCGCGAGCGCGGCATGAGCGCCGCCGAGCAGAAGGAGCGCAGCGACTTCTTTATCCAGCGTGTGGGACTGCGCGGCTTCGAGCACCATTTCCCCAAGCAGCTGTCGGGCGGCATGCAGCAGCGCACCGCGATTGCGCGCGCGCTGGCCAACGATCCCAAGATCCTGCTGCTCGACGAACCCTTCGGCGCGCTCGACAACCAGACCCGCGTGCTGATGCAGGAGTTGCTGCTGGGAATATGGGAGGCGTCGCGCAAGACGGTATTATTCGTGACCCATGATATCGACGAGGCCATTTTCATGGCCAACCGGGTGGCGGTGTTTTCTGCCAGGCCGGGTCGGATCAAGAGCGAGATCGCGGTGGATTTCCCGCATCCGCGCCATTACACCGTCAAGACCACTCCGGAGTTCTCCGCGCTCAAGGCGCGGCTGACCGAGGAGATCCGCGCCGAGGCCATGGCCTCGGCCGAGCACTAGGCATCCAACCAACGCCATGAACCACGCCGCCGGCACCGCCTCTTCCGCTTCTGCCTCTCCCACCGCGCTCTACCAGCAGGTGAAGGAGTACATTGCCCGCCAGATCCAGAGCGGCGCGTGGCAGCCGGGCGACCGGGTGCCGTCGGAGCAGGAGCTGGTGAACCGCTTCGGCGTCTCGCGCATGACCGTCAACCGGGCGCTGCGCGAGCTGCAGGAGCAGGGCCGGGTGGTGCGGGTTGCCGGCGTGGGCACCTTCGTGGCGGAGCACAAGCCGCAGTCGACGCTGCTGTCCGTGGTCAACCTGCAGGACGAGATCCGCATGCGCGGCCATGACTATGCCTGCGACGTGATCCTGGTGGAGCGTGTGTCGGCATCGATCGAGGTGGCCGCCGCGCTGGAGCTGCGCACCGGCGAGTCGGTGTACCACTCGGTCTGCGTGCATCGCGAGGACGGCGTGCCGGTGCAGCTGGAGGACCGCTACGTCAATGCGCGCGTGGCGCCGGACTTCATCAGCCAGGACTTCAGCGAGACCCAGCCCGGCGAATACCTGCTGCGCCATGTGCCCTACGATCAGGTAGAGCACGTGGTCGATGCCATTGCCGCGACGCCGGAGCAGGCCGCGCAACTGGAAATGCCGCCCACGCAACCTTGCCTGATGCTGACGCGCCGCACCTGGACCAACGGCGTGCCGGTGACCTTTGTGCGCTGCCTGCATCCGGGCAACCGCTACCGCCTCGGCAGCCGCTTCCGCGCCGACGGCAACCCTGCTTTCGGCTGAATCCACAGGATCCGGCCGCATGGTTCAACTTTTTACTCTAAGCTGTATAGACAGGAACATACAAATGAGCGCCAGCCAACACGACGACCAAGCTTCCCGCCCGCTGCTGACCCTGCAGCCGGGCCAAGTCACCCTGGCCGACCTGCGCCGCATCTACCGCGGCGAAGTGCGCCTGGCCATGGCCGAATCGGCCTGGGCCGGCGTGCGCGCCGCGCAGGCCACGGTGCAGGACATCATCGACGCCGATGCCGTGGTCTACGGCATCAATACCGGCTTCGGCAAGCTGGCGCAGACCCGCATCCCCAATGACAAGCTGGCGCAGCTGCAGCGCAACCTGGTGCTGTCGCACAGCGTCGGCACCGGCCCGGACCTGGCCGAAGACACGGTGCGCCTGATCCTGGCGATCAAGGCCGTGAGTCTGGCGCGCGGCCATTCGGGTGTGCGCCCGGAACTGATCGAGGCGCTGCTGGCGCTGGCCAACCACGGCGTGACGCCGTGCATCCCGGCCAAGGGGTCGGTCGGCGCCTCGGGCGACCTGGCGCCGCTGGCGCATATGTCGTGCACGCTGATCGGCGTGGGCGACGTGCTGGTCGACGGCAAGCGCGTGCCCGCCGCCGAGGGCCTGGCGCACGCCGGCCTGCAGGCCTTCGAGCTGGGCCCCAAGGAAGGCCTGGCGCTGCTCAACGGCACCCAGGTGTCGACCGCGCTGGCGCTGGCCGGCCTGTTCGCCGCCGAAGACGCCTTTGCCGCCGGACTGGTGGCGGGCGCGCTGTCGCTGGAAGCGATCAAGGGCTCGGTCAAGCCGTTCGACGCCCGCATCCATGAGGCGCGCGGCCAGGCCGGCCAGATCGCCGTGGCCGGCGCCGTGCGCGCGATGCTGGACGGCAGCGAGATCGTCGACTCGCACAAGACCTGCGGCCGCGTGCAGGACCCGTACTCGATCCGCTGCCAGCCGCAGGTGATGGGCGCGTGCCTGGACAACCTGCAGCACGCCGCGCGCATCCTGCAGATCGAGTCCAACGCCGCCTCGGACAACCCGCTGGTGTTCTCCGCGCAGGGCGACGTGGTCTCGGGCGGCAACTTCCACGCCGAGCCGGTGGCATTTGCCGCCGACATCATCGCGCTGGCGATTGCCGAGATCGGCGCGATTTCCGAACGCCGCCTGGCGCTGCTGCTCGATACCGGGCTGTCGGGCCTGCCGCCGTTCCTGGTGCGCGACGGCGGCCTGAACTCGGGCTTCATGATTGCGCAGGTAACCGCGGCCGCGCTGGCCTCCGAGAACAAGGCGCTGGCGCATCCGTCCAGCGTCGACAGCCTGCCGACCTCGGCCAACCAGGAAGACCATGTGTCGATGGCCACCTACGGTGCGCGCCGCCTGGGCGAGATGGCCGCCAACACCGCAGTCGTGGTCGGCATCGAGGCCATGGCCGCGGCGCAGGGCATCGAGTTCCACCGCCCGCTGAAGTCGTCGCCGCTGGTGGAGCAGGAACTGGCCCGCATCCGTGCGCGCGTGGCCTTTGTCGAAGAGGACCGCTACCTGGCACCGGATATCGAAGCGATGAAGCAATGGGTGGTGCAGGGCGATGCCGGCGCCGGCTGGCCCGATGCCGTGCGCGCGATCCTGCCGACCAACCTGTCGTAACGCGCCCCGCGCCGACACTGCCAGACCAGACCCGCAGCAGGAGAACAAGACATGAACGCCAACGAAAACCAATTCATCCAGCGCGGCCAGCGCGAAATCCGCGCCCCGCGCGGCAGCCAGCTGCACTGCAAGAACTGGCTGATCGAAGCCGCCTACCGCATGATCCAGAACAACCTCGACCCGGACGTGGCCGAGCGTCCGCAGGACCTGGTGGTCTACGGCGGTATTGGCAAGGCGGCGCGCAACTGGGAGTGCTTCGACGCCATCCTGGACAGCCTGCGCCGCCTGGGTGAGGACGAGTCGCTGCTGGTGCAGTCGGGCAAGCCGGTGGGCGTGTTCCGCACCCATGCCGATGCGCCGCGCGTGCTGATCGCCAACTCCAACCTGGTGCCGCACTGGGCCAACTGGGACAAGTTCAACGAGCTGGACCGCGCCGGCCTGATGATGTACGGCCAGATGACGGCGGGCTCGTGGATCTACATCGGCACGCAGGGCATCGTGCAGGGCACCTACGAGACCTTTGTCGAGGCCGGCCGCCAGCACTACAACGGCGACCTGTCGGGCAAGTGGATCCTGACCGCCGGCCTGGGCGGCATGGGCGGCGCGCAGCCGCTGGCGGGCGTGCTCGCCGGCGCCTGCGTGCTGGCGATCGAGTGCCAGGAGTCGCGCATCGATTTCCGCCTGCGCACGCGTTATGTCGACAAGAAGGCCACCACGCTGGATGAAGCGCTGGCGATGATCGCCGAGGCCACGCAGAAGAGGGAAGCGATCTCGGTCGGCCTGCTCGGCAACGCCGCCGAGATCCTGCCGGAACTGGTCAAGCGCGCGCAGGCCGGCGGCATGCGCCCGGACATCGTTACCGACCAGACCTCGGCGCACGACCTGGTCAACGGCTACCTGCCGGCCGGTTGGACCGTCGCTCAATGGGAAGCGGCGCGCACGCAGGATCCCAAGTCGGTGGAAGCCGCCGCGCGCCCATCCATCGTCAAGCACGTGCAGGCCATGCTCGACTTCCAGAAGATGGGCGTGCCGACGGTCGACTATGGCAACAATATCCGCCAGGTCGCGTTCGACGAGGGCGTGAAGAACGCCTTTGATTTCCCGGGCTTCGTGCCGGCCTATATCCGTCCGCTGTTCTGCCGCGGCAAGGGCCCGTTCCGCTGGGTCGCGCTGTCGGGCGATCCGGAAGATATCTACAAGACCGATGCCAAGATGAAGGAGCTGTTCCCCGAGGACAAGCACCTGCACCGCTGGCTCGACATGGCGCACGACCGCATCGCCTTCCAGGGCCTGCCCGCGCGCATCTGCTGGGTGGGGCTGGATGAACGCCACCGCGCCGGCCTGGCCTTCAACGAGATGGTCAAGTCGGGCGAGCTGAAGGCGCCGGTGGTGATCGGCCGCGATCACCTGGACTGCGGCTCGGTGGCTTCGCCCAACCGCGAGACCGAGGCCATGCGCGACGGCTCGGATGCGGTGTCGGACTGGCCGCTGCTCAACGCGCTGCTGAACACCGCGGGCGGCGCCACCTGGGTCAGCCTGCACCACGGCGGCGGCGTCGGCATGGGCTTCTCGCAGCATTCGGGCGTGGTGATCGTGTGCGACGGCACCGATGCCGCGGCCAGGCGCATCGAGCGCGTGCTGTGGAACGACCCGGCCACCGGCGTGATGCGCCATGCGGACGCGGGCTATGACATCGCCATCGAATGCGCGCACGAGAAGGGCCTGAACCTGCCGATGGTGAAGGGCGCATGAGCCTGACGCTATTTCAACGGTTCGCGCTGGCCGAGATCGCGCCCACGCGCTGGAAGAACGGCGGCGGCAACACGCGCGAGATCGCGGTGTGGCCGCCGGGCGCCGGCATGGATGACTTCATGTGGCGCCTGAGCGTGGCCGATATCGGGCAGGACGGGCCGTTCTCGGCGTTTCCCGGCATCGATCGCCAGATCGTGCTGCTGGAGGGCGCCGGCGTGACGCTGCGTGCGGACGACGCCAGCTTCAGCCATCGCCTTGACCATATCGGCGAGCCGTTCGCCTTCTCCGGCGATACCAGCCTGCAGGCGACGCTGATCGACGGCGTCACGCGCGACTTCAACGTGATGACGCGGCGCGGCCACTGCCGCGCGCGCGTCGAGGTGTTCCGGCAGGGGTTCGTGCCTGGCACCGGCGGCCATGCCGTCTGCCTGCTGGCCGTCAGCGGCGCATGGCAGGCGCAGGATGCCGGCCTGCTGCTGCAAGCGGGCGAAGGAGCGCTCTGCGGCGCTGCGGAACCCCCATCCACGCCATCGTTTGAACCTGTGGGTGACGCGGCCCTGTGCCTGTGCGTCACCCTTGAGACGGAGCCCGGTCAATGACGCTGCCCTCTGTATCGTCCGCGCCCAGCGCGGACGGCGTCTGGCACAACTGCCACCTGCTGCCCGATGCCGATCCGGCGCACGCGATCCGCGATGCCGCGCTGGTGGTGGAGCATGGGCGCATCGCCTGGCTGGGTGCCACGGCGGACCTGCCGGATGCCTATCGCGGCGCGGCGCGCCATGATGCACACGGGGCATGGATCACGCCCGGGCTGGTCGACTGCCATACGCACCTGGTCTACGGCGGCCAGCGCGCCGACGAGTTCGCGATGCGGCTGGCCGGCGCCGGCTACGAAGAGATTGCGCGCGCCGGCGGCGGCATCGTCTCGACCGTGCGCGCCACGCGTGTCGCAGATGAAGACACGCTGTTTGCCCAGGCCGCCGCGCGCCTGCAGCCGCTGCTGGCCGAGGGCGTCACCGCCATCGAGATCAAGTCGGGCTACGGGCTGAGCCTGGAAGCCGAGCGCAAGCAGCTGCGCGTGGCGCGCCGGCTTGGCGAGCACTTCGGGATTTCGGTCTACACGACCTTCCTGGGCGCGCACGCATTGCCGCCGGAGTACGCGGGCCGTGCCGACGACTATATCGACCTGGTCTGCAACACCATGCTGCCGGCACTGGCCGGGGAAGGACTGGTCGACGCCGTCGATGCCTTCTGCGAATCGATCGGTTTCTCGATTGCACAGACCGGGCGCGTGTTCGAGGCGGCGGCGCGCCATGGCGTGCGCGTCAAGCTGCATGCCGAGCAACTGAGCAACCTCGGCGGCGCCGCGCTCGCCGCTCGCCACCGCGCCTTGTCCGCCGATCACCTCGAGCATCTCGACGAGGCCGGCGTCGCGGCGATGGCGGAGGCCGGCACGGTGGCGGTGCTGCTGCCCGGCGCCTACTACTTCCTGCGCGACACCAACCTGCCGCCGATCGCGCTGCTACGCCAGTACGGCGTGCCGATGGCAATCTCGACCGATCACAATCCGGGTACGTCGCCGGTCACTTCGCTGCTGCTGATGATGAATATGGCCTGCACCCTGTTCCGCCTGACCGTGCCCGAAGCGCTTGCCGGCGTGACCGTGCACGCCGCGCGTGCGCTGGGCGCATCGGATCGCCACGGGCGGCTGGAAGCAGGGCGCGTGGCCGACTTCGCGCTGTGGCGCATCGATTCGCCCGCCGAGCTGGCGTACTGGTTCGGCCGCAACCCGGTCGCGACGGTGGTGCGGCAAGGGCGTGTGCATGCGCACGAAGGAGCCTCGGCATGAGTGGCTCGCAACTCTTCGCTCCGTTTGCGCTGCTGCCGGCCGGCTGGGCGCGCGATGTGCTGCTGGCCTGGGATGAGCAGGGCCGCTTCACCACCGTGCAGCCCGGCACGGAGCCAGCTGCAGGCGTGCCGCATGCGGCCGGTCCCGTGCTGCCCGGCATGCCCAACCTGCACTCGCATGCGTTCCAGCGCGGCTTTGCCGGCCTGACGGAATTCCGCAGCCGCCCGCAGGGCGACGATCCGGCGGGTGCCGATTCATTCTGGAGCTGGCGCACGCTGATGTACCGCTTCGCGCAGCGGCTCTCGCCCGACACGCTGGAGGCCATCGCCACCCAGCTCTATATCGAGATGCTGCGTGCGGGCTACACCAGCGTGTGCGAGTTCCACTACGTCCATCACGATGCCGGCGGCACGCCCTATGCCGATGCCGCCGAGATGTCGCTGCGGCTGCTGCGCGCGGCCCAGCGTACTGGCATCGGCATGACGCTGCTGCCGGTGCTGTACCAGACCGCCGGCTTTGGCGGCAAGCCGCCGCTGGCCGAGCAGCGCCGCTTCCTGCACGACACCGACGCGATGCTGCGGCTGCTGGAACGGCTGGCCCCCGCGTGCGCGCAGTCCGGCGCGAGGCTGGGGCTGGCACCGCACTCGCTGCGCGCGGTGCCGGAGGAAAGCCTCGCCCACGCACTGGCGGGACTGCAGGCGATCGACCCGCAGGCGCCCATCCATATCCATATCGCCGAGCAGCAGAAAGAGGTCGACGATTGCATCGCGTGGTCGGGCACGCGCCCGGTGACCTGGCTGTTCGACCATGTAGAGGTCGACGCGCGCTGGTGCCTGGTGCACGCCACCCATATGGACTGGGACGAGCGCCGGCGCCTGGCGCACAGCGGCGCGGTGGCCGGCATCTGCCCGACCACCGAGGCCAACCTGGGCGACGGCGTGTTCGAGGCCGCGCCCTACCTGGCGCAGCAGGGCGCATGGGGCATCGGCTCCGACAGCCATGCCAGCGTCAGCGTGGCCGAGGAGCTGCGCTTGTTCGAATACGGCCAGCGGCTCGGCCTGCAGCGGCGCAATGTGCTGGCCTCCGACACGCATGCACAGGTGGCCGACCGGCTGTATCTCGAAGCCGTGGCTGGCGGCACGCGTGCCAGCGGCCGCGCCGTGGCGGGGCTTGTGCCAGGCCAGCAGGCCGATTTCGTGGTGCTGGATGGCGCCCATCCGACGCTGGCGGGCCTCGACGGGCCGCAGGCGCTGGCCACGCATGTGTTTGCCTGTCATGGTCATGAGACACTAGCGGATGTCCGCACCGCCGGGCGCAGCCGCGTGCAGCATGGCGCGCATCCGCTGCAGGCGGATGCGGGGCGCCTGTTCATCGCGGCGCGCGCCAGCCTGCTGGCCGACTGACTGAAACCGGGCGCACGCCCACTGCATCGCAAAGACAATGTCCTTCTCCACCGATACCCCCGCCTTCACCCTGCATCGCGGCACGCGCCCGTTGCTGGTATCGATGCCGCACGTCGGCACGCACCTGCCGGCTTCGGTCTCGCAGCGCCTGACGGCCGAAGCGCGCACCGTGCCCGACACCGACTGGCACCTGGAACGCCTCTACAGCTTCGCGCGCGAGCTGGGTGCGTCGGTGCTGGTGGCCACGCATTCGCGCTACGTGGTCGACCTGAACCGACCGCCCGATAACGCCAACCTGTATCCCGGCCAGGACACCACGGGCTTGTGCCCGGTCGACACCTTCGACAAGACGCCGCTGTACGTCGACGGCAACGGCCCCGACGATGCCGAAATCGCCGCGCGCCGCGATGCGATCTGGCGCCCGTACCACCAGGCGCTGGCCGCGGAACTGGCCCGCCTGAAGGCGGAGCACGGCACCATCGCGCTGTGGGATGCGCATTCGATCCGCTCGGTGCTGCCGCGCTTCTTCGAAGGCAGGCTGCCCGACTTCAACCTCGGCACGGCCAACGGCGAGAGCTGCGACGCGTCGCTTGCGGATCAGCTGCTTGAGCAGGCTGGCGCGGTGGCCGGCCATACCGCGGTGCTCAACGGGCGCTTCAAGGGCGGCTATATCACGCGCCAATACGGCAAGCCGCAGGACGGCGTGCATGCGGTGCAGCTCGAGCTGTCGCAAGTCGCCTACATGAGCGAGACGTATCCGTTCGCCTACGACGAGGCGCGTGCGGCGGCGTTGCAGCCGGCTTTGCGAGGGATGCTGGCGACGGTGCTGGAGTTCGTCGAAACGCGCTAAGGCGCTGGCGCGGCACGATGGCTGCCGCGCAGCGCTGCCAGCTCACGTCAAGCGCTGACCAAGCCGCAGGCGGTAGAGCGAAGTGCTGGCGGCGATGAACAAGGCATCGCCCTCGGCGCCGCCGAAAACGAGGTTGCCGACCTTCTCCGGCACGGGAATATGCGCAAGCCGCGTCCCGTCCGGATGGAAAACCTGCACGCCGCTGGCGCTGCTGGTAAAGAGCCATCCGCGCCGGTCCACGCGAAATCCGTCCGGCAGTCCGGGCGCGATGACGGCGAAGACCCGCGGGTTGGCCAGCACCCTTCCCGCAACGACGTCGAAGGCGACGATATGGTGATGACCATCGTCGCGCAATGCCGCCGAGGTATCGGAGACATAAAGCACGTCTTCATCGGGCGAGAATGCCAGCCCGTTCGGCTCCTCGATCAAGTCGCTGGCGACTTCCAGCGCACCGACGGCGGGATCGTAGCGAAACACATAGTTGTGTCGCAGCTCGGGATCGGCCCGGTGGCCTTCGCGGTCCGACAGGATCCCATACGGCGGATCGGTGAACCACAAGGTGCCATCGCGCTTGACCACGATGTCATTGGGCGAATTCAGGCGCCGCCCCTGATAGTGGCTGACGACCAGTTCGTCCTCGCCAAGGCGGGCACCGCTGCGATGCGTCCGCACGATGGCCCGCTTTCCGTGCGAGCAATGCAGCAGCGAGCCGTCCGCCTCCAGTGCGTGGCCGTTGGTGAACCCGGCGCCCGTACGCCAGACCGACATGCCATCCGCGGCGCTCCAGCGCAGGATGCGGTCGTTGGGGATGTCGCTCCACAGCACCGCATCCTCGTCGGGCAACCACACCGGCCCCTCGCTCCAGGTTGCCCTGCATGCCAGTTGCTCGAGCCGTTCGCCCGCCAGCGGCAGCTCGCGTGCGCGCTCATCGAATATCCGGACTGTATCCATGGTCTTCCTTTATCCCGTTGCAAAGACACCCAAGCAGTCTTTACACGAACTGCCACAGCAAGAGGATCAGGCCAAGGGCTGCGCTACCGGCAAGCGTCGTCAGCACCGTCCAGCTCCTTAGTCCATCGCCGACGCTCAGGCCCAGCATCCGGGTCACGATCCAGAAGCCCGCATCGTTGACGTGGGAGACCGCCATGCCGCCCGCGCCCATCGCCAGGCCGATCAGGGCCAGATGGTTGGGACCGGGCGAAGCCTGCGCGACCAGCGGGGCGATGATGCCGGCCGTGGTCATCAGCGCCACGGTGGTGGGCCCCTGTGCCGCGCGCAACAGCATCGCCAGCAGGAACGCGAGGACGGCCAGCGGCAGACCCGAAGACTGCAGCGACGTCGCCAGCGCGGGGCCGATTCCGGTCGACACCAGGATCTTGGCGAAAGCGCCGCCGGCGCCGGTGATCAGGATCACCACCGATACGGTCGGGATGGCGGCGCCGGCCACCTCGGACACCGTCGCCAGCGGCGCGCCGCGACGGGTGCCCAGCAGGTAGGCACAGAGCATCAGGCCCAGCAACAGCGCGACGTACGGGATGCCGAGAAACATCAGCGCCGAGCGCCCGAAGAAGCCTTGCGGCAACAGCACCTGGGCCAGCGTCCCGGCCAGGATCAGCACGATCGGCAGCGCGATCAGCCCGGCGACGAGACGGGCGCCCGGCGGCGCACCGCTGCCCAGGCTGGCGGATGCCGCGTGGACCTTTGGGGCGCTGCCTGTGGCCTGGCCCACTTCGGCGGCGATATCGGCTGCCATATGGAACGGCCGCCTGGTCAGTCGCCGCGATGCCAGGAAAGTCATCAGGCCAGTGACCAGCGCGACCGGCAGGCCGATCAGCAGCAGGCGGCCGATCTCGATGCCGAGTTCCCCGGCCACTGCCACCATGCCCGGGTGCGGCGGCAGCAGGGCATGCACCACCAGCAACACGGCGCACACCGGCAGGCCAATCACCACCAGCGGAATGCCGCGGGTGCGCGTGAGCCCGTAGACCAGCGGCATCAGCATCATGACGCCGACTTCAAAGAACACCGGAATGCCGACGCCGAATGCGGTACAGGCCATGGCCAGCGGCACGCGTTTGTCGCCGAAGCGCTCGATCAACCGGTTGGCCAGCACCTGCGCGCCGCCCGACAATTCAATCATGCGTCCGATCATCGCGCCGAAGGCGATGATCACGGCGACATGGCCCAGGGTCTTGCCCAGGCCGCCTTCCACCGCATCGGCAATCTGGCTCACCGGTACGCCGGCCACGACGGCGACGCCCGTGGCCACCAGGATCAGTGCCAGGAAGGGGTGCAGCTTTGCGATCAGGATCAGGGCGAGCAACAGCAGGATCGCTGCCGCACCGCCGAATATCAGTATTGCCACGTCTAATCCTTGTGTTCAGCCGGCCACGCCTGCGGCCGGTGCGTGCCGGACGACAATGCCGGCTGTGAGGGAAAGCTGGTGATGCCCCAGCCGATGGGCCGTCGTCGATTGCCCGGGTGCCTGGGATCGGGGCCCCAGATCGCCTGATACGTGTCGATGCAGAAGCCCGCGCGCTGCAATGCCAGCGCGAGCGCCGCCAGCGTCAGCCACCAGGCGCCCAGCAGCAGCGGCATCCAGCGCGGCGCATCGGCCAGCGCGAGGCCGATGCCGATGGTTGCGATGGCAAGCGGCAGCGAACTCCAGCCAATGACTTTGTGCAGCCACTCGAACACCACCCGGCGCGCGCTCATGTCGTAGTGGTCGCCGCGCAGGCAGTTGCTGGTGGGCCCGCCCTTGCTGCCGCGCAACAGCCCGCCGCCCACCTGCAGCGCGGCGCAGGCTACCAGTGCCCAGCCGCCGAGGTGGTGCCAGCGCGCCAGCGTATCGGGCATGCCGCCGCCGTGGCCCAGGACCAGCAGCACGCCCACCGACATCAGCGCAACGCCGCTGCCCTGCATCCACAAGTGGGCGCGCCACCAGGTCTTGCGATCGAGCACGGCAGGCCAGGCTTGCGACGGCGTCACCTTGAAGAAGCGGGCGACCAGGATGCCGAGCGGCAGCAATAGTCCCCAGCTGAGCACCATCAGGCGCCCATGCCAGGCTACCCAGGGCACGACGTGGTGCGCGGCGGCGGTACCGGAAATCGGGCGGCTCAGCCATTGCGCGGGCCAGCCGGGCGCGGCCCGCGCGCCGAGAATGCAGAGGCAAAGCGTGAGGCCGAGCGGCAATATCCGGCGCACGGCCGCGGGAAGCGCAGGTGGCATTTCCGATCTCCTGATGCGCGGAGAATTCCTTTGAATGGGACAGAGGGTGGATAGCGGTGGCGAGGTTTCGCTATACCGGGATCGCCCGCGTGCTGGCGACACGCTGTGGCCGGTGTTGTGCCGTCACCCTTGTCTGGCGGGACGGGCGCAGCTAGATGGCGGTTGCGGCGGCCAGCAACGGCGCCGCGTGTGATACGCCTGAACTGAGTGGGACAGCAGCTTGCATGACCGAATGTCTCCATCCGCCCTTTCAAAGGGCGGTGATCTTATTGGAATGGGTAATTGGCGGCGCCGCGCAACCAGAATGCGGCTTGAGCCTGCTGCAGAGCCAATGGCCTGCGCGCAGGAAAGTGGAGACAACTATAGCAATGGCTGGAATATGCTTCTAATCAAATGATCGAATCTCCGATTTACCTCAGGTTATCGCTTGGGGATTCTGGAAAACGTTGCGGTGTCATCGGGCGCAGGATCCGCTTGAGGGTTTGATCGCATCTCGGCCCCGGCATAACGCAACACTGAACAAAAAAGCCCGGCCTGAAGCCGGGCTGCGAGCCACGCCAGCGAAGGCCTATTTCTTCACGACATTCTTGTCGGCCTTGCTCCCCGTCGCCGCGTTGTACTTCTCCACATACGCTTCGAACAACTTGCGGATCGAGCGCCCGATCTTGGCATAGTCAGCTTCATTCAGGTTGGCCAGCGACACCCGCCCTGACGGGTGGCGCGTGCCGAAGCCGCGGCCCGGCAGCAGCACCACGCCTGCCTCATCGGCCAGCTGGAACAGCAATTCGTTCGGCTCGACCGAGTTCATCACCCATTTGACGAAGTCCGGACCGATCGCCTTGCCGCCCAGCTGCTCGATATCGAGCAGCGTGTAGTAGTCCACGGCATTCGGGTCGTCGCTTTCCGGCGCGATGCCGATCTCGCGGTACAGCGCGGCCTTGCGGCTGCGGATCAGCCGCTTCATCGCGTTCTTGTAGTTGTCCGGCGTATCCATCAGCGAGAACAGCGAGAACAGCACCATCTGCACCTGCTGCGGGGTCGACAGGCCGGCCGTGTGGTTCAGCGCCACCGTGCGGCTGTCGGCCACCAGGCGGTCGATGAACTTGAGCTTCTGCGGCTCGGTGGTGATCGAGCTGTAGCGCTGGTTCAGCTGCTGGCGTTGCACGTCGGGCAGCTTGCCGAGCTGCAGGTCGAAGATATTGTCGCGGTGCGTGGCGATCACGCCCAGGCGCCAGCCGGTCGCGCCGAAGTACTTGGAGAACGAGTACACCAGGATGGTGTTCTTCGGGCACATCGCGAACAGCGAGACGAAGTTGTCGGCAAAGGTGCCGTAGACGTCGTCGGTCAGGATGATCAGGTCCGGGCGCTCCTTGACGATCGAGGCCAGGTACTCCAGGCTTTCGTCGCTCATGCGCACTGAGGGCGGGTTGCTCGGGTTGACCAGGAAGAAGGCCTTGACCTTGGGGTCGCGCAGCTTGTCGAGCTCCTTCTTCGAATACTGCCAGTGCGACTCTGGATCGGCATTGACCGACACTTCCACCAGCTGGTAGTCGTTCAGTTCCGGGATCTCGATATACGGCGTGAAGATCGGCATGCCCAGCGCGATGGTGTCGCCGGCCGTGAGCAGGTGGTTCTCGCGAATGGACTTGAACAGGTAGGTCATCGCCGCGGTGCCGCCTTCAACCGCGAACAGGTCGAAATCGCCGATGAACGGATGGTCGCCGATCATTTCCTTGCGGATGTACTGGCCGACCACGACCTCAGACAGCTTCAGCATGCGGTCCGGCACCGGGTAGTTGCAGGCCAGGATGCCTTCGCACATTTCATAGAGGAAATCACCCGCGCTCAGGCCGAGCTGGTCGCGCACATACGACACCGCTCCGGCGAGGAACTTCACCCCCGGGGTGTCGGCAAACTCGCGCGCAAACAGGTTGAAGCGTTCCTCGATGCCTTCGCGGCGTGGGAAACCGCCCACGCCCTCGGGCATGTAGGAGAACGAGCGCTCGGACTCGCGCATGGCAAACAGGCCCAGTTGCCAGAAGCCGTGGCGCGGCACGGTGGCGAGGAAGTTGGGATTGCCGCGGCCGGCGTTCAGCATCAGGCGTTCCGCGTCGCTGCTGGCCAGCTTGATCAGCTCGTCCTTCAGCTCGAAGGGGGAGAGGCTGGACAGCTTGGAGATATCGAACTTGCTCATGGCTTGCTCCTGTGTGGACGCTTGTCGGTAGGGCTGGCGGGCCGGTGGAGAGGGAATGCCCGCGCAGCAGGAGGGATATCGAAGGAAACGCGCGCTAGACGAGCCCGACCACCAGTGGTCCCAGCAGCGTCAGCAGCACGTTGGCCAGGGCATAGGTGATGGCGAACGGCACCGTCGGCACCGGGCTTTCGGCCTTGTCCAGGATGCCGCCGAAGGCCGGGTTGGCGCTGCGCGAGCCTGACAGCGCGCCAGCCAGCACGGCGGCGTTGTCGTACTTCAGCACGTAGCGGCCGAACAGCATGGTCAGGAACAGCGGCAGCAGCGTCACCACCGCGCCCAGCAGGAAGATGGTCAGGCCGCTCTGGCGCAGCGTGGTCACCGCCTGCAGGCCGGAGTTGATGCCGACGATGGCCACGAACGCGGCCAGGCCGAAGTCCTTCAGCAGCTGGCAGGCCGCGGTCGGCATCGCTCCGTACATCTTGTGCTTGGACCGCGCCCAGCCAAACACCAGGCCCGACAGCAGCGCGCCGCCGCCGGCGCCGAGCGTCAGCGGGATCGCACTCACGCGCCACACCAGCAGGCCGATCAGCAGGCCCACCAGCACGCCGGCGCCGAAGTAGACGAAGTCCGTCTTCTCGCTGGGCACCAGCTCATAGCCGGCGATCTCGGCGGCACGCTTGGTGTCGGCGGGGGTGCCGTAGAGCGTGATGATGTCGCCGTGCTGCAGCTTGAGGTCCGGCAGCAGTGGCAGCGGATGGTCGAAGCGCTCGATACGCTCGATGTACACGCCGTGGCGCACGTCGCGGCCGACCGTGTCGACGATCTCGGCCACGGTCATGTTGTTCATGCCCTTGGCCGTGAACACCAGGTTGCGCGACTGCATCACCACGCCCATGCCCTCGGCATCGGCCACTTCCTCGCCGATTTGCGCGGCAGTCGGCACCATGGCATCGCGCCGGCCCACCAGCAGCACCAGGTCGTCGGCCTGCAGCACCAGGTCCTGCTTGACGTCCAGCGGCTTGCCGCCACGCTGCACCTTTTCCACGGTGACCAGGTCCTCGCCGCCGATCTCGATCTGCGACACGGTCTTGCCGGCCGCACCCGTCACGCGGAAGATCCGGCCCACCAGGCGCGGCAGGGCGCCGCGCTGGCCCGGCCCGTACTGCGGCAGGCCGCCGCTGAGCTGGGCTTCCATCTTCTTGGCGTCGGTCTTCAGGTCCGACTTCATGAAGCGCGGCAGGATATTCACGCACACGATGATCGCGCCCAGCGAGCCGAACACATAGGTCACGGCATAGCCGATCGCCACATTGGCCTGCAGCGTCTTGACCTGGTCGGGCGGCAAGCCCAGCTTGGTGATGGCATCACCCGCAGTGCCGATGATCGCCGACTGGGTCATGCCGCCGGCGGCCAGGCCAGCGGCCAGGCCCTTGTCGAGGTGGAACAGCCTGGCCAGCACCACCACCGTGACCAGGCCGCACACCGCCATGAACACCGCCATGGCGATCTCGCGCAGCGAGCCGCGGTTCAGCGAGTTGAAGAACTGCGGACCGCTTTCATAGCCCACCGCGTAGATGAACACCGCGAACATCACGGCCTTGACGCCGTTGTCGATCTCGACGCCGACCTGGCTGATCACCACCGCGGCGAGCAGCGAGCCAGCCACGCCGCCTAGCTGGAAGCGCCCGAAGGTGATCTTGCCGATGGCGTAGCCGACCGACAGCGTAAGGAACAGCGCCGATTCGGGCGACTTCTGGAAAATCTCATGCAACCATTCCATCGAAGGCTCCTGAAGCGAGTGATGCGGGTTGGGTGAGTCGTTGCATCGGATTGCGGGGGTGGGGGAAATTCAGGGC
>NZ_JBYSZW010000030.1:0-87593 GCF_058787575.1 Cupriavidus sp. FW305-3-2-15-C-LB2 | reverse complement strand
GGTGCTGATGACGACATCGGCGGCGGGCCTGTTCGGCAACTTCGGCCAGGCCAACTATGGCGCGGCCAAGGTGGGTCCGGTGGGCCTGATGAACATGCTGGGGATCGAAGGCAAGAAGAACGACATCCGCGTGAACACGCTGGCGCCGATGGCGGCTACGCGCATGACGGAGGACATCCTGCCGGAAGCGATCCTCAAGGCGACCGGCCCGGAAACCGTAACGCCGGCTGCACTGTATCTGGTGAGCGAGAACGCCCCGAGCCGCGTGGTGCTGGGCGCCAGCGGTGGAGTGTTCTCGGCGATGCGCATGATCGACACGGCGCCGGTGGCGATTCCGCCTTCGGCGCTGTCGCCCGAAGCGGTCGAGGCGCACTTCGCGCAGATCACTGACTGGAGCACGGCGAGCTTCCGCGAGGATGCCAACCAGCAGGTGCATGCCTACGTCACGGCCATGCAAGCGGCGAGTCGTTGATCCTGTCGGCTTCTGTCACGCTGGAAGTCCCGGTCACCGACCGGGATTTTTCATTCCTGGCGCAACTGAAACAGAAACGGCGCCGCATGCGGCGCCGAGTGGCTTGCCGTCGGCCGCCTGGTTACGGCGTGACGACATTGAAGTCCGGACGGAACGTCACCAGCATGCCCATCAGCTCGCCGAGCTTGCGACCGTCGCCTTCGATCCGGACGTCGCCTTTCTGAACCGCTGCCGCCAGGTCGACCTGACGCAGGTTGATCCGGTCGAGGGTGTCCTTGCTCATGCTGATCGTGGCATCGGCTTTGTCGTGCAGCCGGCCTTCCCGGTAGGTCAGCACTCCGTTGCGCAGTGTCAGCGCGAACGGCACCTTCCGGTCGGTGAACACCCAGTTCAGCGTCATGTCGTGCCCCTGCGCCTTGTCGGAATCGAGGCGCACAGCCAGCAGGTCGAAGAACATCGATGGCTCCAGCGCGCGTACCAGGTCGGTGGCCCGGTTGCCGGATGCTGTGTGCACGCCGGCGCGCAGTTCCTGTGCGCCAGTGATGTACATGTTCCGCCAGAGCGAGCTCTCGCTCTGGTAGCCGAGTTGCTCCAGCGCATCGGCCTGCAGGTTGCGCGCCTGCGCGTTCGCGGGGTCGGCGAACACGAGATGATTGCCCAACTGCACCGCCCAGCGATAGTCTCCCTTGTCCACTGCGGCACGCATCAGCTTCAGTACGTTGGCCGCGCCGCCCATGGCCGCGACATAGTGCCTGCCGGCATCTACTGGCGTCAGCGGGTCGAGGTTGGCGGGGTTGGCGTCATAGAAGCCGAGGTAGCGCTGGTACACGGCGCGGGCATTGAAGCTGAGCGACCCGTAATAGCCGCGCGTGTACCACTTCTTCTCCAGGTTGCCGGGCAGCTTGCGCATGTCGTCAGCAATCTCGGCCGGGGTCAGGCCCATATTCAGCAGATGCAGCGTACGGTCGTTGAGCCAGGTGTACATGTCGCGCTGGTCGGCCAGAAGGTTGCGGATACGCTCCCCGCCCCAGGTGGGCCAGTTGTGCTGCGCGAACAGAACCTCCGCCTTGTTGCCGTAGCGCACGAGGCTGTCGTCGAGATACTTGCCCCATGCCTTGGCGTCGCGCACCAGCGCGCCGCGTGGCGTGAGGATGTTGTGCATGGTCGGGGTGGCGTTTTCGGCCATGCACAGCGCCTTGAACTGCGGCAGCCAGATGTTCATCTCTGCCGGCGCCTCGGTGCCGGGCGTGAGCTGGAATTCGAAGTCCACGCCGTCGATGCGACGGGTCTCAACGGGCTCCTTCAGCACCACCGTCGGCGCGATCAGGCCGAGGGTGCCGTGCTTCGGCGCGCCCTTGCCGATGCCGGCGTCCACCTGGCCCCGCTCGCCTCGCGGCACCATCGTCGCGCCCTGGTAGTAGCTGCGCCGGAGCATCGCCGTCCCGGCGAACACATTTTCGCTGACGGCTTCCTCGAGGAAGCCCGCCGGCGCATAGATGGCGACCTTGCCGGCTTTGACGTCGGCCTCGTCCACCACCCCGCGCACGCCGCCGAAATGGTCGAGGTGGCTATGCGTATAGATGACTGCCACCACAGGCTTGCGCGGGCGGCTCTGGTAGTAGAGCGTCAGCGCGGCCTTCGCGGTTTCGCTCGTGGCGAGCGTGTCGATGAGGATGAGACCGGTGTCGCCTTCGACGATGGTCATGTTCGCCAGGTCGAGACCGCGTATCTGGTAGACCCGGTCGGTCACCTGGAACAGACCGGCGTAGGCATTGAGCTGCGCCTGGCGCCAGAGGCTCGGGTTGACCGTATCGGGGCTTTTGTCGGTGCGCAGGAAATCATAGGCCTGCGGGCTCCAGACTACCTGCCCGTCGGAGCTCATGGTATCCGACCGGTACGGCGCGATCAGGCCGCGCGTGGCCGAGACGTAGTCCTCGCGGTCGGCGAACGGCAACTGCTGGAGCACACTGGCATTCCTGGCGGCAGTGGCCGCGCTGGCGGGCCTGGACGGCACCGGAGGAGCGGCCGTCCCGGCGGCAAGGGCATGGGTGCTGGCCAGGAAGGCCAGCGCTGTGGCGAGGAGGGACTGTCGCATCGGCAGACCAGTGCCGGCAGGCCTCGTTCTCTGTCTCATTGGTTGTCTCTCTCTTGGGGATGGATGGTTCCAGCCAGTAGAAAGATATACAGGTTTCGAGGGGGCGTATCCCCCCCTCTTTTGGCAGGGCGCCCATCAGGCGACCGCCGCGTCACGCACGGAGCGACGCCATGTCGATCACGAAGCGGTACTTCACGTCGTTGGCCTGCATGCGCTGGTAGGCCCGGTTGATGTCGCCAATGTCGATCATTTCGCAGTCGGGCAGCACATTGTGCACGGCGCAGAAGTCCAGCAGCTCCTGCGTCGCCTCGATGCCGCCGACGAGCGAGCCGGCGATGCGGCGGTTGTTGCGCATCAACAGGCCGCCGTGGATCGGCTCCAGCGGCTCGATGGCGCCCACCAGCACCAGCACGCCATTGCGGCCCAGCAGCATCAGGTAGGGATTGACGTTGTGCTTCGTGGGAATGGTATCGAGGATGAAGTCGAAGGCATTCGACGTCGCCTGCATGGCCTTCGGGTCGCTGGACAGCAACACATGGTGGGCGCCCAGCGCGCGGGCCTCTTCGGCCTTGCCGGGCGAACTGGTGATGACGGTGACATCGCCACCCAGCGCGACGGCCAGCTTGACCGCCATGTGCCCCAGCCCGCCCAGGCCAACCACGGCCACCTTCGTGCCTCGGCCCACACCGTGCTGGCGCAGCGGGGTCCAGACGGTGATGCCGGCGCACAGCAGCGGCCCGGCAAACCGCATATCGAGCTCGGACGGCACGCGCAGTACGAACTTCTCGCGCACCACGATGCTTTCAGAGTAGCCGCCGCAGGTGATGTCGCCGGTCTGGCGGTCGCGGCTGTTGTAAGTGCCCGTCACGCCGCCAGTGCAATGCTGTTCCTCGCCGTCGGCGCACGGGGCACATTCCTGGCAGCTATCGACCAGGCAGCCGACGGCGACGCGGTCACCAACCTTGTATTGCGTCACCGCGCTGCCCACGGCCGTGACGTGGCCGATGATCTCGTGGCCGGGCACGACCGGATAGATCGTGGTGCCCCAGTCGTTGTGGACACAGTGGAGGTCGGAATGGCACACGCCGCAATACGCAATGGCGATGGCGACATCGTCCGCCCTCAGGTCTCGCCGCGCGATATGCATGGGGATGAGGTCTGAATGCGCTTCATGAGCGCCGTAGGCTTTGCAGGAGGTCATGGTGAGAAACTTGGCTGAAAGGGCTGGGAAATCGGAGCGGCAGGGCGGTGCGGCGGGCACCGCCCCTGCGCGGGTCTGGGTCAGGCTTCGATGGATGGACGCAGCCAGGGCGCCGCCGTCGTCTCCGGCGATGCGATCTGGTTGGAAATCCACTTGCCCATGCGGCGCATGGGTTCGATCGAGTCCTGCGGCGCGGCGAACTTCATGGCGGCGGCATAGCCCAGCGATACGATGCGCTGCGCGCCGTACAGCGGCAGGATGTCCTTCAGCTCGTCCTTGACGCTCTCCGGATATACGCCGACGGTCTGCGTGTAGGCGTCCACGGCATCCATCATCTCGCCGAGCGAATCCACCGGCACCAGGTTGGCGGTGCGGTCGTCCAGGCGCGCGGCGAACGACACGGGCTCCGGAACCTGGGAGCAGATGATCGCACCTTCACCATCCTTGCCGCCGATGACCTTGTACCACTCGTCGTCCAGCCGCAGCGCGTCCACTTCGGCCTTCAGCGTCGGGTCGTAACGCTTGGGCGCGGTGGAGAGGGTGTTCGGCAGCGCCAGCATGGCGTCGTAGACGTAGCGGCCGAAGGTGTTGAGCTTCTCCAGCCCGGCCGCATCGGTGCCCGACTGGACATATATGGTGCGAGCGCAGATGCAGCCCTTCTGGTTGATGGCGCCGATATCGCTGGCCAGCCGCACCGCGGCCTCGCGCATCGCCGCTTCGCTGTCGAAGCTCGCCTTGCCGATGATGCTGGCACTGCGCTTCGGGTCGAGCGAGATCAGTTCCAGCCCCGGCTGGATGTACTGCGTGACGTGCTTCATTGCCGCGAAGCCGCCCCAGGCGATGATCTTCTCGATGTTCTGCGGCTGGTACAGGCGCTGTTCGAAGGCCTGGTCGCCGCCCTTCCAGTAGGCGACACTGAGGTGCTTCGTGAGCGGATGGTCGGGTGCCATGTCGACCATGGTGCGGGCGATGGCGAGCGCGGTGAACGGATCGTTTGAGGGCGCCTTGATGATGGCGTCGCTGCGCAGCACCATGTTGCGGATGATGGTCCACAGCGAGAGCCCCGTGGCATTGCCCGCCACGATGTGCAGCGTGCGTGCGCCGAAGCAGCGCACGTCGAGCTCGGTGCCGTCGAGCAGGCGCTGCCTGACCCAGCCTTCCAGGTACTTGACGCCGACCGTGGTCTCCACCATCTCGGTAATGAACTCGCGCGACAGCATGTTGCGCAAGTTCATGTAGGACCCCTTGACGATGGTGGGCGTGGTGGGCGCCGTCAGGTACGAAAGCTCGCACGCCTGCTGCAGGTACTTGTTCTCGCTGAAGTCCAGCGCCTTGCCGAGCGCCTCGGCGTAGTCGAGGATGTCGCCGAAGCTCAGCTTGTACATGTCGCCCAGCCGGGCCGGGTTGCCGAGCGGGAGTCGGTCGATGTACTTGTGCGCGTCGGGCGTCAGGAAGGAGAGGTCATTGCCGCGGCCGCCGACTTCGATCAGGTTTTCGGTAATGACCTCGCCGCGGATGATCATCGGCGCGATGGGTTTCGTCATGTTCATTGGCCCTCGATGTGGTTAAGGAAGTCCATGGCCTCGCGGTGCGAGGATTCTGTGGCGGCGCAGGTGATCTTGTCGTCGCCGCCCTGTTTTTCGCTGTAGCGCTGGATCGGGCCGACGATGTAGGCGCTGGGGCGCCCGCAGGGGCAGGGCTGGTCCCATTCAACGGTGATCTCGTCGCCCGTGATGAAGCCACCCCAGTGGATGTCGGCGCCCAGGTCGTAGAAGGCCGCGCGGCCGGTCACCCGGCCGCGGCGCGGCAGCGGCCGGCTGGTTTCCGGATCGAGCACGAACGGCACGGCGGTCGGCGAGAAGTGGTAGTGGCCGTGCTCGCAACGCGGACTCGAGCCACTGAGCACTTCGGACATGGCGTAGGTTTCGTGGACGGTCTGCGCGCCGGTGAACCGCAGTACGGCCTCGCGCCAGCCGTCCGGCTGTATCAGGCCCTTCGCGCCGCCCGTTGTTGTGATGTACGAGTCGGGATGGAACACGCCTTCGAGCCCGCGCTCCAGGCCGGCCTTCGCCATGTCGTGCAGCAGGTTCCAGGTGGCGCCCATGTAGACGCGCTTGCCGCGCAGGTGCGTGGCCATTTCCTCGAAGAAGCTGGCGAGGTATTTCGGCATTTCCGCCTGCATGGCGTCGAAGGTCTTCTTCTTCCTGAGCAGATCCGGAGCGATCTCCAGCCGGTCCAGCGTGCCCCGGGCATGCGCGGCGCGCAGCTTGGCGCCGAGGTGCAGTACGTCGGACGAGAGCGTCATCGGGTAGGTGCAGTGGAAGTTCGACTCGCCGGGCAGCAGCGCGCGGATCATGAAGTCGTTGCCACGCAGGTGAGACAAATAGCCGCGGCGGTAGTACGGGTAGACGATGTGCAGGTCCGGCTGCGGGGTTTCCGGGCCCTCCGTCTTCCAGACATGGAGCCGGCGCACGTCGCAGGCCTTGTCCCATTCGCGCAGGCTGGTCGGCAGCAGCGACAGAGTGCCCGACGTGCCGGACGTGTGGCTGATGCGCAGGTCCGGCAGGGCCTTGTCCATGGTGTCGAACCAGTCGTCCAGGCCGGTGCAGCCGCTGACGTCGACGGCCGCGATGGCCTGGGCAACCTCCGGCGTTACCAGCTTGCCCAGCCACTTATTGATCTGCGTGAAGTTCTGTTTCTCCAGCAGCGACGGAGGATAAGACTTGAACACGGTGTGTTGGAACAGCAGAGGCACCACGTCTTCAAAGGTTTCGATGCCGTGCACGCCTTCGGCATCGGCAAGCTTCTTCAGCACGGGGATGCGGTCGCGCAGTTCGGCAAAGCGGCGCTTCAGCGCTTCCAGCTTGACGGCGTCGAGCTCAGCGCGCGGAAGGTGCTGCCAAGTCTGGTAGTTGTGGCCGGCCAGTGCTGCGGGGTCGTTCAGCAGCAGCTCGGCCTGTATATCGATGGAGTTTTCCTGTCGGGACATTGGATGTGACTCGCCAGCGGAAGTGGGAAGAGGTGGCGCTGCCAGTGAAGCCATACGGCAACGCCTGTATTGCCGCACCAGTATAGGGAGCAGTGCCGGGTTTTCCTGTCCGGATTCCAGTGTCGGCATGTTGTGTGCAAACCTTTGATTTTTCGTGGATTTACGCGCTTTCCTGACGGTGTTCTCTGTGTTTGCACCCGCCGCTGCCGGGGTGCCGGAAGGCGGTGCGCCGCCCTCCCGGAAAGGGAGGGGCGGCCGCCTTTACGCGGCATGCAATATCACGGTTGCATGGGGCAATTGCCTCGTCAGACGCAGAGAGGCAAGACCAATGGCGACTCCATCCCGAAGACGGCCGGGCGGCCACGACATCCTGCACATCGAAGTGCCCGCTCGGCCGCGCAAGCGCCCGCGGCAGCAGCGGTCGGTCAAGCTCGTGGAGGCACTGGTGACGGCGGGCTGGGAAATCCTGGAGAAGGAGGGCCGGGCCGCGTTGTCGCTGGAGCACGTGTCGGACCGCTCTGGCGTGGCGGTCAGTTCCATCTACGAATACTTCCCGACGATGGAGTCGCTGATGGGGGCGATCTTCGTCGACTACCGCCTGCAAGCGCGCCGCCGTCTGCTGGAGGACCTGCGCGCGCTGCCGCCCGAGTCCAGCCTGTTCGACGGCATCCTGCTGATTCTGCGGCACGGCATCGTGTTCCTCAACACCTGGGCGGGGATCGACCGGGACTTCTTCATGCGCTCCGCACACTACGAGGAGCTAGTGCGCCTCGACATGGTCAAGTCCGAGAACAACTGGACGTCGGTGGTCACGGACGCCCTGATGGAGAAGTTCTCCGGCGAAATCGTCGTGACCAACCGGCAAAGGGCGCGCTTCCTCACGTTCCAGACGCTGCTCGCCTTGCCCCGGGCGATGACGCTGATGCAACCCGCGCTGCTGAACGAGCCCGACACGCCGCTGCTGCTCGCCCGCATGGTGCAGGCGCTGCTGACGACCCCGGACCACCTTCAGTGACGGTGGCCCGGGCCATTGGTTCCGGGAAATGCCGTGCCTTCACGAATCCATCCCGTTCAGGAAGTGCATGGCCTCGTGGATCGAGGCTTCCGTGGCGGCGCAGGTGATCTTGTCATCGTCCCCCGTCTTGTCGCTGTACCGCTGGACAGGGCCCACGATGTAGCGGCTCGGCCGCCCGCAGGGGCAGGGCGTGTCCCACTCCACGGTGATCTCGTCGCCCGTGACAAAGCCGCCCCAGCGGAATTCAGCTCCGAGATCGAAGAAGGCGGCGCGGCCGGTCTGGCGGCCCCGGCGCGGCAGCGGCTTGCCGGTGTCGGGATCGAGCAGGAACGGAATGATGGTGTGCGCGAAATGGAAATGGCCATGCTCGCAGGTGAAGTGACTGCCAGCCACCTCCGACATGGAATAGCCTTCGACCAGCCGCTTCACGCCGGTGAAGCGCAGCACGTCCTCCCGCCAGCCTTCGGGCTGCGTGAGTCCCTTGGCGCCGCCCGAGGTGACGATGAACGAATCGGGCGAGAACACCCCTTCCAGCCCGCGCGACAGGCCCGCCTTTGCCATGCTGTGCAGGTTGGTCCAGGTCGTCAGCAAGTAGACGCGCTTGCCCTGGATCTCGTCAACGATGCGCTCGAAGAAGGCGGCGAGGTGGGCAGCCATGTTGGCCTGAAGCTGGTCGAAGTCGGCCTTCTTCCGCCGCATTTCCGGGCTGATGTCGAGCCGGTCCAGTGTGCCTTTGGCGTGTGCCGCGCGGATGCGGGCGGAGAGATGCAGCAGGTCGCTCGACAGCCGTTGCGGATAGGCGGCGCGGAAGTAGGACTCGTCCTTCAGCAGTTGCCGGATCACATGGTCGTTGATGCGCAGATGGCTGATGAACCCAGAACGGTAATACGGGTAGGCCACGTAGAGCTCCGGGGCGGGGGTGTCCGGGCCCTCCATGTTCCAGACGTGCAGGCGTCGCACAGCCTGCACCTTCGCCCATTCACGCGTGCCGTGCGGCAGAAACGAGATCGTGCCAGATGTGCCCGACGTGTGAGCCAGGGTGAGTTGCGGGATGGCCTCGTCCATCGTCTCGAACCATGCGTCGAGGGTCTGGCAGCCGCGCACATCGACCGCGGCCATGGCATCGGCGATCTCCCGGGTGACGAGCTTGCCCAGCCACCGGTTGATCTGCGTGAAGTTGCGATGCTCCAGCAGGGACGGCGGATACGACTTGTAGACGGTGTGCCGGAACAGCAGGGGCGCCACGTCATCGAGTTCGTCGACGCTGGCAACGCCTTCGGCGTCGGCGAGCTTGCGCAGCATCGGAATCTCGTCGCGCAGGGCGGCGAAGCGCTGCTGCAGGCCGAGCCGCTGCATTGCATCGATGGCGGTGCGCGGAAGGTGGTCCCACGCATGGGCGGAGTGGCCGGCCAGGGCGGCCGGGTCGTTCAACAGCAGGCGAGTGTTCTTCGCGACCGAGCCTTCGGCAATCGACATCCTGAATCTCCGTGAATTGACAGTTGGGACGCCGAATGAGTATAGGGACGGCCCCACGAATCGCCTCTACGGATCCGCCGTGCGGCGGCAGGCATGCAAATTGTTGAATGGAAAGGAGAAAGCCGGGCGGTGGCCGGAGTCACTCCGTGTTCGGGAGTGGCGCTGGCATCGGGCGGGACGCCAGCGTATCCGGACCTACTTCAGGAGCCCGCGCTGGCGCGCCACGGCGATGGCGTCGTAACGGCTCGATACGTCGAGCTTGGCGAGGATGTTCTTGACGTTCCACTTCACCGTACCGAAGGTGATGTTCAGCGTCAGCGCGATGCGCTTGTTCGACATCGCCTGCGCCATCAGCTCGATGATCTCCAGTTCGCGCGGCGTCAGGGTGGCCCGGTGCGTGTCGCCGCCGCCGCGAGCCGCCGCCACCGGTTCGTGCGCCTCGTCGGGGCCGTCCGCGTACCCGATCAGGTTAGCGAGATACTGCGCCACCGGCGGTTGCAGGTCGAGATCATCATGGAAGCGCTCGAGCACATCGCCGACCTGTTCCCATTCGTCCAGGATGGTGCGGACCAGCCCGAGACTGGCGCCGGCCTGCAGTGCGCGCGACAGGCACTGTTTGGCCTCCGCGGCCTGCGCAAGGCTGTCATGCGCGGCGGCGGACAGCAGGTCCGCCTGGACCAGTGTCCTGCCACGGCCATACTTCTGCGCAAAGCTGCGCACCTCGGACAGGGCTTCAAGCGCGTCGGTCGGATTGCAGTCCATCAGCGCCAGGCGCGCGCGTGCCAGGGCCGCGATCGCCGGGATCTCGGCTTGTGCGCCGGTGGCATTCCGGTGTTGCGCACCGAGGGCATTCAGTTTTGCCGCGCGCTCACCCGCGCGCAGGCGGTCGCCCATGCCCAGCAGGATCGTCAGTTCCTCCGCGAGCATGTGGGCCTCGGGGCGATCCAGTCCATGCAAGTGGAAATGGGCCGTCTGCTCCTCGAGAAAGCTCAGGGCGGCCTTCGGCGACTCCCGGAGGACTTCGACGCGCGCACGACAAAGCGAGGCTCGTATCATGACGTCCGGCATCGAGGACTGCATGATGGCTGTGCGGTTGGCAAGCACGTCCAGTGCGTCGTCGGGGCGGTTCAGTTCGTAATAGGCCTCGCAGAGGGTGGACGCGCATGTGCTGGCCGGCACCGATACGCGCCCATAGATGGCTTCCGACCGTGCAAGCACGTCGGAACCGATCCGCTCCGCCTCCCTGGCATTGCCTTCCGCCAGGTACACCTGTGCGCGAAGGCCTTCAAAGCCCAGCGCCATGTCATTGTCCCGGTCTTCCGGGCGGATCGGATTGTCGTCATAGATCTTTCGCGCCTCGTCAAGGCGGCCGACGGAGATGTACGCCACGGCGAGCCCTGCCAGGCTGAGGTACTGCAGGGAGCGATTGCCCAGCGGCACCTTGTACTGCGGCTCAAGCAGGTCGATGACGCGGTTCATGTCATCGCGGTGCATGGCAACAGAGGAGTCCATGACCGTCAGCTTGGACGAAATGGCGGGATTCCCGGCCGCCTCCGTCCGCCGGATCTCTTCCAGCCATCGCTCCGCCTTGTCGGGCCTGCCGGAATAGGAATACGTCAGGCAACCCAGCAGGAAGAGCTTTGGGTGGGCAAACAGGGTTTCCTGGGGCAGCTTCTCCAGCAGATGCAGCATGGGGCTGGTATATGCCATGCTCCACGTCGCCGGGGTGGCCTTTCCCATGGCATCGACCGCATATTCAAGGTCGCCGCCGAGACTCGCGTGGCGAAGCGACTCCACCAGGAAGTTATGGTCGGCGAACCATCGGCACGCACGCCGGTGGATTCCTTCGACCGTGGCGCTCCCGCGCCGCGACAGGCGCTGCGAGAGGAACTCGCCGAACAAGGGGTGAAAGCGATACCACGGCGAGCTATCGTCCACGTCGATACGGAAAATCAGCAGATTCTCATCCTCGGCGCGCTTGATCATCTTCCCTGCAACCGGATTTCCCGTGACATGCTCTGCAAGGTCCGCATTGAAGCGGCGAAGCACCGAAATCTTCTCCATGAACTCGATCAGGTCTGCCGGCAGATATGCCACCACGTCCTCGACAAGGTAGGTGTGAAGATCGGCAGATTTCCACAACAGGCTACGCAATTTCGAGCGCTTTGCGGGATGGATGCGCAGCATGGTCGCGATGGGCTGGAGGCTCGCCGGCCAGCCACACGTCAACTCGTGAATAAGATGGATCTCGTCGGCATTCAGTTTCGGCGAACTGAGGTTTTGCTCAAAAAAATGGCGTGTCTCGTCCAGCGTAAAGGGCAGTTCCGTAAAGTCGATCTCGACGATTTGCCCCTGCATTCGCAGCCGGCCGAGATTGAGTTGCGGCGCGGTACGTGAGGAGATGACGAAATGCAGATTGGCCGGGCAGTGGTCCAGCAGCTTCTGCATCAGCCGGTAGGTAGCTGGTGAATCCGCATGATGATAGTTGTCGATCAGGAGATAGAGCTCCTTTCCGGCAGCCTCCGCCGCGCCAGTGATCATCGCGATGCTGCCTTCGATCGCACGCGGGCTGCCGTCGTCGTGCAGGCTGCTGCCGTCGAGCGGGATACCAAGACGATGGAAAGCCGCCATCAGATAGGAATGGAAGCTCGAGAACTGGTTGTCGTCATGGCTCAACGAGAGCCATGCCACATCGATTCCCGCCTTCATCAGCTCCTGGCGCCATTGTGCGAGCAGGATGGTCTTTCCAAAGCCTGCGCTGCCGGTAATGAGCGTCGCGGTGCAGTGCTGGGAATCATGAAGACGTGCCAGCAAATGGGCTCGGGGAATATGGCGCGCATTGATGCGCGGTGGCGAGAACTTTGTCGCGACGAGGAGATTATCGGAATTCATCCCGGAAGTTTGCATGTCAATTCAGGGGAAATGGCGGGGATGATCTGGATGTGGCGCTGCTGGGCCATGCGGATCCTGCCTTGCGTCTCGGAAGCTGTTGACGCGCAGTGGGATGGTACTCCGGACTTGACCATTCCTGCACCATTGCAGCGCAACACAGGAATTACGTCCATGAAGGGAGGGGAATGACCCCGGAAAATCCTGTAGCGGACGGCGAGCACAGGGCCACCTCAATTCTGGTGCAACGCGGCCCTTCCCGAAAGAGAGGGGCGGCACGGCGCCCGTGCGGTTACTGTTCGATGAAAGTGACAGAAAGTAGCGGCGGCGCCAGGCCGGCCCAGGAGTGAAGCCATGTATCGACCAGATTCCGAACGCCCCGGCATACCGTCGGCGGCGTTGCACTACCCGTGCGGGGAGCCGCCCGCGCACGGCCAGGCGTTCGAGATCGCGCCGGGCGTGTTCTGGATGCGGTTGCCGCTGCCCAACATGCTGGCGCACATCAATGTCTGGGCCGTCGACGACGGCGAGGGCTGGGCGATCGTCGATACCGGGGTGTCATCCCCGGACGTGGCCGAAGCCTGGGAAGCGCTACTCGACGGACCCCTGCATGGCCGTCCCGTTACGCGTGTGATCGTCACGCACCAGCACCCGGACCATGTCGGCATGGCCGGCTGGCTGACGGAGCGCTTTGGCTGCCGCCTCTGGATGACGCGGCTCGAGTACATGCACAGCCTCGCGATTGTCGCCGAGGCGGGGCAGGAAGCGCCGTCCGAGGGCCATGCGTTCTACCGGCGCGCCGGCTGGGACGCGGTGGCGCTCGACGGCTATTGCCGGCGCTTCGGACGGGCCGGGCGAATGATCTCCCGTCTGCCGCGCAGCTACCGTCGCCTGCACGAAGGCGAATCGCTGCGGATAGGCGTGCACACATGGCGCGTGATCGTTGGCCAGGGCCATACGCCGGAGCATGCGTGCCTGTATTCGCCCGATCTCCACGTATTGATCGGCGGCGACCAGGTGCTCCCGCGCATCACGCCGAACATCTCGGTCCATCCCATGGAGCCTGACGCCAATCCACTGGGCGGCTGGGAAGCGTCGCTGGCGCACATCCGCCGTCAGGTACCACCAGACGTGCTGGTGCTGCCGGCACACAATGAGCCGTTCGAGGGGCTCCATGTGCGCATTGACCGGCTGGAACACGCGTTGAGGCAAGCCAACGCCAGGCTGCGCAATGCATTGCGCGAGCCGAGGCGCGTGGTCGATCTGTTCGGTGTGCTGTTTGCCAGGCAGATACCGGCGGACGACGCGCTGCAGTACGCCCTCGCCACCGGCGAGACCGTGGCGCACCTGAACTACCTGCACGCGCGGAGCGAGGTCGACGTGCGTGACGACGAGTCCGGCGTGGCTTGGTATGTGCTGAAGCGAGGCGTTGGACCGCTGGTTGCCCGGGAGGCTGAAAATGGAGTGCCAGCATGACGCAGAACCACTGCATTAGCATGCAGCCGGCACCGCGCAGCGTGTCCGCGCCACAGCCGGACGCATTACCGGCCTTGCGGCAGCGGTGCGACAGTCTGGCCAGGCAGTTGGCCCGCTGTGCATCGGCCGACGAGCGTCACATGCTGCTTCTGCAGCTCGCTCGGTGCGGCGCCGACATGTGCCTGGAGCCGGTGTCCTCAGCCCTCCGGAGTGCTTCCACAGCCACGAAACTAACCTGACTTGCCGGAGATCCCCGACTTGAACGCGTTTCGCTTCCAGACCGTCCCCGCGGTGGTCGTCGAGTACGGTGCCGCACGCCGCCTTGGCGCGCTGCTGCGCGAGCACTTTCCGGCGCTGTCGCGCCTCTGTGTGGTGACCGACGGATTCCTGCACCGCAATGGGCTGATCGCGCCGGCCCTGGCCAGCCTGACCGCCCACGGCTGGCGCGTCACGCTGATCGATAACGTGGTGGCCGACCCGCCGGAAGCCATCGTGGTCGAGGCCGCGCACTGCGCGCGGGCGGCGCAGGTGGAAGTCGTGCTCGGCCTGGGCGGCGGCTCGTCCATGGACGTCGCCAAGCTGCTCGCCGTGCTTGCGCCAGGCACGCAGTCGCTGCAGCAGATGTATGGCGTGCGGCAGATCACCAGCGGCCGCGTGCCGCTGGTGCAGATGCCAACCACGGCCGGGACGGGGTCGGAGGTGACGGCGGTCTCCATTGTCACTACGGGCGAGACCACCAAGACCGGCGTGGTCTCGCCGACGTTGCTGGCCGACCTGGCCATTCTCGATGCCGAGCTGACTCTCGGCCTGCCGCGGGAAGCCACTGCCGCGACTGGCATCGACGCCATGGTCCACGCGATCGAGGCCTATACCACTGCCCACCTTAAGAATCCCGTCTCCGACATGCTGGCCCGGCAAGCGTTGCGCTTGCTGTCCCGACACCTGCTAACCGCATGCGATGACGGGGCGGACCGGAGGGCCAGGGAAGGCATGCTGCTCGGGGCGATGTTCGCCGGACAGGCCTTCGCCAACGCGCCAGTGGCGGCGGTGCATGCGTTGGCGTACCCGCTCGGCGGCATCTTTCACGTTCCGCACGGGTTGTCGAACGCGCTGGTGCTGCCGCACGTGCTGCGCTTCAACATGCCTGCCGCGGCGGATCACTACGCCGAACTCGCGTCGATGCTTCTGCCGGCAGCGTCAGGAAATGCGAATGACAAGGCGGAGATGCTGATCCGCTATACGGAAACGCTGATCGAGGTAACGGGCATTCCGGCCCGCCTGCGGGACGTCGGCGTGCAACGCGGCGACCTGCCGCGCCTGGCGGCCGATGCGATGCTACAGACCCGCCTGCTGGCGAACAATCCGCGTCCGGTTACCGAGGCCGACGCACTGGCAATCTACGAAGCGGCATATTGACCCGGCGGCGTCCCTGAGCATCCCGTACGGCCTGCGCGGCGGACGCGTTCCCCTGCAAGAAAGGGAGGGGAGCAAGTACTCGTCCCCTGCTTAAGATTGGTGGAACGGAACCTCACACGACACAGTGGCCAGGCAACTGCGGTTGCCCTGCCGGCCAGAGGCCGCCATCCGCAGTTTCCCCTGACAGTACCCGAGAGAGAACAGACATGAGCGATACCAGCGCAGTGCTCCTGAACGAACAGGAAATCATGATCCGCGACGCCGCCCGCAAGGTGGCCCAGGAAGTGGTGGCCGCCACGGCGGCCGAGCGAGACCGCACTGGCGCCTGGCCGCGCAACGAGTTGAAGGCTGTCAGCGAACTGGGATTCCTCGGCATGCACGTTCCCGAGGAATACGGCGGCTCGAACGCGACCTTCGTCGAGTATTGCCTGGCGATCACCGAGTTCGCCGCGGCCGACGCCGGCTTTGCCACCATCCTGCACGTGCACAATGGCCTCGCCGGCGCGGTGGCCCAGGCCGGCAACGAGGCACAGAAGCGCAAGTACCTGCCCGGAATGGCCTCGGGCGAAACCATCGTCGCTGGCCTGCTGACCGAGCCGCAGGCAGGTTCCGACACCAACGCCTTCCGCACTACCGCCCGCCGCGAGGGCGATCATTACGTGCTGAACGGCAGCAAGCAATTCATCTCGAACGGCAGCGAGGCGGGCGCCGGCATCTGCATTGCTGCGAGCACCGAAACGCCGGAAGGGAAGAAAGGGCCGAGCCTGTTTATCGTCGACCCAAAGGCGCCGGGCTACAACGTCGCGCGCGTTGAGGAGAAGCTGGGCCAGCGCTCGGCGCACGTGGCGGCGATCCAGCTCGACGACCATCGCGTGCCGGTGGAGAACCTTCTCGGCGAGGAAGGGCGCGGGTACAAGCAGGTGATGAGCATGCTGTCGGAAGGACGCATCGGCATCGCGGCGGTAGCGTGCGGGGTGGCGCGCGCCGCGCTTGAGGCGGCCGTGCAGTACGCGAACGAACGCGAAGCCTACGGCGGTCCCATCATCAAGCTGCAGGGTGTGGCGTTCGACCTGGCCGACATGGCCGCGCAGGTAGAAGTAGCCACCCAGTACATGCTGCACGCGGCGCGCCTGCAGGCGGCCGGCGTGCCGTGCGCCAAGGAGGCGTCGATTGCCAAGCTGTTCGCCAGCGAGATTGCGGAGAAGGTGTGCTCGGACGCCATCCAGATCCACGGCGGCTACGGCTACCTGACCGACTTCCCAGTTGAACGCTACTACCGGGATGCGCGTGTGACCAAGATCTACGAGGGTACGAGCCACATCCAGAAGGTCATCATTTCCCGCGCCCTCGGCGCGCGATGAGAACGCTACAAGCTACAGAGGGCTTGTACGTCGGAGCGCCAGCCGGCTGCGTAAGCAGGTCGGACTGGCCACCGGCACGGCTGGAAAAGCGAGTAGCGCTCGCGCTGCCTGTCGCCGATTCTCTGATGAATCTCGATGCCCGCTATGATTCCCGCCGCGGGCCGTGCCATGGCGGTTTTTGAAATCTTCGCCCGCGAGAAGCGCGAGCTGTCCAACTCCGGGGTGGCGCGCCTGCTGTCGCTCCCGGAAACCAGCACGTCTGACCTGCTGCACACACTGCACAGCCTCGGCCGCTTCGTGCAACAGGCGCATCGCGCGCTCGCGCAACCCCTCGCCTCGTGGGTCAGGCGCAACGACCTCGTTGTGCGGATGAACAGCGGGATCCCGAGCTGCTTCAACACGCTTTCACCCGGCACCACCGACACCCCGCTGTTGGGCCGCACGCTCGGCGACGCCCGCGGCGGCTATGTCACGGAGCTCAGCGCACGGCTGCCGCTGAAGAAGATCGTTCCTATGCAACAGGCTGCCGCCCGCCGTCATGTTCCTGATCCAGAACGACTTCATGAACGGCGAGACGCTGCACATCGACGGCGGCCAGCGCCTGGTTTGAGCCGGCCTTGCCGGCAGCCAACGGCCAGGTTCCGTTTGGCCGGGGACGACATTGAACAGCTGCGCGGTGCCCATGGTGCAGTTGACCTAGCCTCACGCCGGCCGGCGCTCTTCAACGATCTTCTTGTCGCTACTGGCTGACGTGCCGGGCCCGGACGTCGCGCGAACTCATGACTTTCTTCCTGCTGGCTCCATGAGCACCGAACCAGGCTAATTGCGGCGCACGAAAGAGCCGCCATCTGCGGCTGATCCTCTACTTACCGCTTTAGGAGTCTTGAGTGCATCGAACGTTGCACCGACGCGATACCACCAATAAGTAGGCTTCGATAACCTCGCGTCGTTTGCGCGCATTGTTTCGGACGTCGCCGCGATTGCCCACCCATTCTTGAAGCCCTCGTCAACATTGTCGACAGCTTTTCTATTGTCGGACGGCGGCTGATAGTGCCTAGCACGAAGCGATCGGAGACCGCTCCATCGACAGCAAGGAGTCGGGCCATGCCGGGGTAACATTCAGGTACGTGTGCGACGTACTCCGGCGCGGGTGGTACACCGGGTTCTGCCTGGTTACAGGTTTGAGAGCGTGCTGCTTTGACGTGAATCAATCACAGGCGGAAGAGCTTACGTAAGCTTGAATCGTTGCTATAGGAGGCCGGGATGACCATTGTCGTGCTACCGAGCGACGGCTCGCCATACAGCATTAGAGCCGCGAGAAGACTGGTTTCTCCCGGTCTCTTTGAGCGCCCGCTGGAAGTGCACCTAGTGCACGCGTTTCCCGATATCAGCGGCAGGGCGCAGGCATATTTCTCGAAGCCCCAGATCGATCAGTGGGCAAACGAGGCCGCAGATAACGCATTCCAGGCAATTCGCCCATTACTGAAGGCGGCTCACTGTGCGGTGACCGAACATGCTTGCATTGGTGAGCCAGCGCCACGAATCGTAGACGTGGTGCTAGCGTGCCGAGCCGACGTCATCGTCATGGGCACGCACGGCCGGGGCGCTTTCCTGTCGGCCGTCCTCGGGTCGGTGGCAGCGCGCGTGTTAGCTTCCTCTCCCGTTCCGGTCTTGCTGGTGCCTAAGCACCATGGCCATGACTGAAGTGCGGCCACGGTGACACGCGATAGAGGTGAGTCTGCAGCAGTGCATGTCTGCGGGTTCCGCTGCTAGCGCAGGGGGACGGCTGCCGTCACAGACCGCATGTTGTCGTGCCGTCGCTTGTCGGCTGCTCATGTACAATCGCCGATAGGGTGTCTACGCTGCACGTCGCAGTGAGACAGGTTAATGCGTTGGTCGGGCCGCCAACGCAAATGCTCTATGACTGTGGACCGACTCCCGCCCCCACCGCCCCCACCACGGCAACCATTGCCGCGTGCTCAAGTTTTAGCCGAGAAGGCATTCTCGGCGCTCGAACATTTTCTTCATATCGAGGCCGTTAGCGGCATTGTCCTGCTCGCCGCCGCCGGGATCGCGCTGCTTTGGGCGAATTCCCCCGCTTCCCACAGCTACCACGCCCTATGGCATACCCCGCTCTCATTCGGGATAGGTAGCCATCTGGTATCGCAATCCCTGCATTTTTGGATCAACGACGCCCTGATGACCATCTTCTTTCTCGTCGTTGGGATGGAAATCCGGCGCGAAATCCATGAGGGAGCGCTGGCGAACGTGCGCCTTTCGGCCCTGCCAATGGCTGCGGCGCTTGGTGGCGTGATCGTCCCCGCGTTGATCTACCTCGCGATAAACACAGAGATGCCCCAGCGCCAGGGTTGGGCGGTGCCAACCGCTACTGACATCGCGTTCGCCGTCGGGGTGCTCGCGTTACTCGGCAAATCCATACCCGGCAACGTTCGAGTGTTCCTGCTCGCGCTGGCGATCATCGACGACATTGTCGCGGTCCTGATTATCGCAGTGGCCTTCTCGGGCGGGTTGGACTATGGGGGGCTTCTTGTTGCAGGTACAGGTATTCTAATGGTCCTGGGGCTGCAATGGATCGGCGTCGGAACCGCCTATGCTTACGTCGTACCGGGGGCCATTCTGTGGCTGGGAATGCTGAAGACCGGTGCCCACCCGACGCTCGCTGGCGTCGTGCTTGGCATGATGACGCCGGTACTGCCCGGTCGCACGCGAGAACGGCCTTTGGATGTGGCCATGCGTGCGCTCCTTGATCTGCGCGCTCGCGCGACCGCTCGGACACCTAAACCAGAACACATCGCGGCACCGCTTAAGCAACTGCGTCACGCCCAGCGGGAGCTACTACCGCCCGTGATCCGTGTACAGATGGCGCTTCACCCTTGGGTCGCCTACCTTGTCATGCCGCTCTTTGCCTTGGCAAATGCCGGAGTGAGCATTGATGGCGTCGATCTCACTAGCGGCGGATCGCTAGGCGCGATGTTTGGTGTTGTCCTTGCACTGGTCGTAGGCAAACCTCTCGGCATCGTGTCGGTCAGCTGGCTGGCCGTACGCCTGGGCTGGTGCCAGTTGCCGCCCGACGTGACCTGGCGCGGCGTATGCCTGGTTGGACTACTGGCCGGCATCGGCTTCACGATGTCGATATTCATCGCCACGCTTGCGTTCGAGGATGTCAACCTACTTGGGGCTGCCAAGCTTGGCGTGCTCTTGGCATCGGCGATAGCTGCCACCATAGGGCTGACCTGGGGTTTCATTTATGCCAGGGGCCGAAGACCGAGCATGGAACGCGCCGACGAATCTACTGCGGCGGCGTCCGACTGAAGGGGCTACGCGTGCATCGGCGTGGGAAGTTGCTACAGAATCGATGTCCGCTAGGACAGGCAGGGAGTTGATTCGCCCGTTACGGTAAGACGCGCTCGCGGCGCAAGCGAGCCTGCTACTACTGGTATGGTGATGTTGGGGTGGACTAAATCATGGGCGCCTATCAGCCACCAGTCCAAGCCATGACAAGTGCGCACCGCTATTGTTTTTCCGTACTGCCAGCGAATCGTTCGATCTTGCTAGTCGGCCCAGAGACGACCAGCAAGTCTCCCGGCTGGATCGTGGTGGTTGCTGTCGCATGTTCAAACTCTTCGTTGGGACGCTTGATGCCCACCACGGTAACGCCGAATTTCTCGCGCACCCTGGACACCAACAGCGCCTTATTGTGGGTTGAAGTTGGCGCATGGATCCTAGCGATGGCAAAGCCATCGTCGAATTCGATGAAATCGATCATGCGACCGGTGATCAAATGTGCAACTCGTGCACCCATGTCCGCTTCTGGATAAACCACATGGTGCGCACCGATGCGTTGCGCGATCTGACCATGCTCAGGGGTAAAGGCCTTGACCCAGATATCCTTGATCTCAAGTTCGGTCAGTGACATCAAAGTCATCAGGCTGGACGACATGTCTGTGCCGATCGCGACTATGGCGTGAGAGAAATCCGCCACGCCGAGTTGGCGCATCACAGCCACATCAGTCGAGTCAGCTTGGACTGCGTAGGTCAACGCATTTGACCAGCGCTGCACAAGATCGGCATCCTTGTCGATCCCCATGACATCGTGGCCGAGGCGGATTAGCGATTGCGCAACTGAGCTGCCGAAACGTCCGAGCCCGATCACAACGACGCTGTCTCCTGCAGAAAAAGAGAATTGCTCGGTAAATAACCTAGCCAACAATTGGGTGCTCCTCAGGGTAGCGGTATGGCGTGCGATGCTCGCCCATCGCCAACGATACGGCGAGCGTAATGGTGCCGACCCGGCCTGCGTACATGAGCGCGGTCAGCGTAAGCTGAGCGGAAGCCGGAAGGTCCGCTGTGATGCCAGTCGACAAGCCAACTGTACCGAAAGCTGAAATGACTTCAAAGATGACCTGATCAGTCGGCAACTCGGTAACGAATAGAATGGTGAGTGTTCCCGCCGTAATTAGGGCGCTTCCCAGTGCCAGCACGGTGATCGCCTGCCTATGTGCCGAGTTGCTAACGCGCCGCCCGAACGCCTCAGTGTCGCCACGACCGCGGATCTCAGCGAGCACCAGCAATGCGAGTATTGCAATGGTGCCAACCTTGACTCCGCCGGCGGTACTGGCGCTACCTCCGCCAACGAACATCAAGAAAAAATGCAGCGCCAGGCTTTCATGAGTTAGCGCGCCGATGTCGATTGAGTTGAATCCGGCGGTACGGGCGGAGACGGACGCAAATGTCGCGGACAACAGCTTACCTGCAGTCGGCATGGCGCCGAGCGTTCTTGGGTTATTCCATTCGAACAACAGCAGGCCAAGAATACCCGTTGCTAGAAGCACCCCTGTAACCGACAAGGTTAGCTTGCTATGCAGGGACCACCGGCGTGGATCGGCAATCTTGTTCCGCAAATCCTGCAGCACGGGGAAACCGATGCCGCCGATGACGATTGCCACCATCACCGGCCCAAGTACCCAGAAATCGGCCGCATAGCGTGTAAGACTGTCTGCGTGGGTTGAGAAGCCGGCGTTGTTGAAGGCCGATATGGAATGAAACAAACCAATCCACGCTGCTTCGTGCCAAGGAAGGGAATAGGTGAGATGCAGCCTCGAGGCTAGCCACACCGCGATGATCGCCTCTAAACTCAATGTCACCACCAGCACCAGCTTCGCCACGCCGGTGACGTCACCCAAACTGATCGTATGGGTTTCAACCCGGGTAATCAACCTAGCACGCAATCGCAGCGAGCGGTTGACCATCAGGCCCAGAAGGGTGGAGGCCGTCATCATCCCAAAGCCGCCAAGCTGGAACAGTGCCATGATCACCGCTTGGCCGAATCCGGACCAGTAAGTTCCCGTGTCGACGATAACTAGGCCAGTCACGCAGACCGCCGAGACTGCGGTAAAGAATGCGGTGAGCCAGGGCGCGCTGCCGCCATCGACGCGTGACCAAGGCAACATCAACAGTACGCTGCCTGCCATGATGGCCAGCAGGAAGCCCATGGCGACGGTCCGGGTCGGATGCAAGGATCGTTTCATGCACAGAATTGTGCTATGAAACGTGTCACAAATCTAACATTTCCACAGACCACCATCTTTGCACCATCTGGGCGCAGGCTTCCTGGCGTCAATGGTCATCGCATTCCATTGCGGACTTCCTGCAACACCTCATCGAAAGTGTCAACGCGGATCATGCCCAGCCGCGGAAACTCCAAGTCGACGATGACATAGAGGGTCACCGTCAGCGAGGCCACGAAAAAAAGCGCATGCAACCAGTTTCGAGGACTGCGGCTGGCCATGCCATAGCCCGCAAACAAGGCCCCAACCCAGCAAAGCGCGAAAAGCATGCCGAAGATGACGACGGGTGGATGTTCCTTTGTTGCGGCGAGTCGGGTCGATGCCGTGTCGAATGCTGCATTGAGGGCTGGTAACAGAAGCATGGTGGCCGCCGTACTAGCGGTTCGCTGGGACTCCGTTACGGATCTTGTCCAGAGGCGTTCACGCAGCACGTCCGAACGTACCAAGGAAGCCTCGACGCGTTTGCGGTTAGGGACGGCTCGATAGGCGTCAAGCCGGGCATCGAGATATTGCCGGAATATCTCCTGCAACTCACTACGTGCTGGTGGCGGTAGCAGATCCAGACGCAGGTAAGCAGTGCCGATATCGTTGGCTTCCTGGACGATCAGCGTACGCCGCATATCAAAGCGGCTTGCCGCCCCGGAAAAGGTGAAGGCGATCAATAGCCCAAGCAGTGCGAATATCGCGCTTGCGACCGCGCTGATGCCCGTTGTCTCCGGTTCGCGACCGGAGGAAACCTGCCATTGCCACACCAGCCGGCCGAGCTCCAGGGCGATCAGGATACTTATGAATATTCCGACCGCCAACACCAGCCCGCCGGCCCAATCGGCACCATAAAGTAGTGATGCCAAAATCGTCTCCGGTGCATTTCCGCGATGCGCGGTTTCAACGTTGAAGACGGTATGGAAAAGCTTCGTCACAGTATGTGCGCTTCCGCACAGGCGTCCGATAGCCGGGTGGAACTGATGCTTGAGCGTCGGCGTTACGGCATAAGCCAACGTCCGTAGATGGCCGGCAAGCGCCCCCTCGCCGGCCAGAGGTTTGTCATACTTCGGTCTGCTCTGCCATCTCAAGCGCGTCGTCGACTTCGATACCGAGGTGGCGAACCGTGCTCTCCAGCTTCGTGTGGCCCAGCAGCAATTGCACTGCGCGAAGGTTCTTGGTTCTACGGTAGATGAGCGACGCCTTGGTCCGCCCCATGGTGTGGGTGCCGTACGCCGTGTCGTCTAAGCCGATGGACTCGATCCAGCGATGTACAAGCCTGGCGTACTGACGTGTGGACAGGTGGGCCGAGGCGTGAATCCGACTCGGAAACAGAGCATCCGACGAGCGCAATCCGCGATGGGCGATCCATGCCTCAAGACTTGAGCGGGTCTGCTCCGTAATCTCGAACTGAACCGGTCTATGCGTCTTTTGCTGGATCACCATCGCGCGGATACTAACGCGGGTGCCCTGACAAACGTCTCGTACGCATAGCCTTGTGAGATCACACGCTCGAAGCTTGCTATCGATCGCAAGATTGAACAGTGCGAGCTCACGAAGATTCGACGACATCTGTAGCCTTGTACGAATCGCCCAGATCTCGCAGAGCTTCAGCGGCGGCTTTTGTCCGGTGACCTTACCCTTATTCAATGGCGCACGCGGGGTCACGGGTGAATTCGACGTCTCCATGATCATCTCCTTTCGAACGAAGGTAGAATCAGTTTGCGCGCGCTGCAGATCTTCGCTGATGTCTCCGTCAGTCGGGCTGCAACGCGTGCCTCGAAAACTGTGCCGCAGACGGTCGCCGACCGACCCTTCTCCGACCCCCAAACATGGCTGTTGAATGTCCGTTGAAGGCATGAGATGCGACATCTGCGCAGTTCAGTGCTGTCGACGGTCGACGGATCGAGCCCATCTCGGATGGTTTCCAGCATCTGACTGAACGTCCGCGTAGGCCACGCTCCAGCCGTGCGAGTGAGGTCACCTACGGCTTTCGCCGGGCGGGAGCCCGTCAATTTCGAGCCCCTCGCTAGTGCATTGCGAATCTTGGCGCGCGCGGCCACGCTCATTGCCATGTCCAGCAGGAAGTGGCGGCCGTCATGCTCCGGTCGAGCCGTTTGCGCCTGCCGCATCGGTGCCGGTCGCGTTCTGGCCGGGCATTACGCCAGTTTATACATTGACATCATCCAGGACGGCTGGTTTGGCGGACACGTAAGCGCCAGAATCCCCCAACCAGTGAGGTGAAATGAAATATCAACTGTTCAACTACGAAGGCCGCGATGGCACGATCAACGTCGGCGTGCACGCGGACAGCCGGCATGTGCAATTCGCCGCAGGCACCGTTGACGGCCTGTTGCAGGACTGGCCCGCCGCGCAGCTACGCATTGCGCGCTTCATTGCGCAACTGCCGCTGGCCACCGAGACGATGGAGCCCGCACAGATCCGCTTCCTGCCGCCGCTGAGCCAGCCCGGTGTCATCTATGGGGCAGGGGCGAACTACCGCGACCATGTCGTGGCCATGGCAAAGGCCTTCAATATGGACCTGACGACAGATCCGAAGGCCGATGGCGTACCGCCGTGGCACTTCATCAAGGCCGGCCAGGGGACACTGTCCGCCCACCGCCAGGCGCTGCCTTATCCCTCGCACACGCGAATGCTCGACTGGGAGGCTGAACTTGCGGTGGTGATCGGCACGGCATGCCGCAACATATCGCCGGGCGACGCGCTCGACTGTGTAGCGGGATACACCATTGCCAACGACCTGTCGGCACGCGACAACTTGCGTCGCGAGCAGGTCGATGCAAGCTCGCCGTTCCGCTTTGACTGGATCGGCCACAAGTGCTTTGAAGGCTCCTGTCCCCTCGGTCCTTACCTGACTCCCGCGGCTTTCGTGGCGTCCCCTGAAGCGCTGGATATCAAGCTTTGGGTCAATGACGAACTCAAGCAGAACTCGAATACGTCCAATCACCTTTACACGGTTGCCGAGCAGATCGCCTACTTGAGCGAGCGGCTCACGTTGTATCCGGGCGATGTGCTGCTCACCGGGACGCCTGCCGGCGTTGGGATGGAATCGGGAGTCTTCCTGAAGCGCGGCGACAGTATCCGCGTCTGGATTGATGGACTGGGCGAACTGGAGACATCGTTGCAGTAGGGCAATACCACGGGCGGCGTTCGCCGCCTGACATGGGGAGCCGTTCAGGCTCGCGTCCGCACGGGCACCACATAGAGTGCCTGACGGGCAATGACAATTCGACGGAGGAGACATGAAACAGAAATGCGTGGCAATCGCCGCCGCGCTGGCGCTGCTCGCGCCGGCGCTGGCCAGTGCTGAAGTGAAGGTCGGCATTCTTGCCACCCTTTCGGGGCCGTCGGCCGATGTCGGGCGCGACCAATACGATGGCTTTCTGCTTGCCGTTGAGCAAGGCGGCGGCAAGCTCGGCGGACAGCCGGTCCGCCTGATCAAGGAAGATGACCAGGCGCGCCCGGACGCAGGGCTTGCGGGGGTGCGGCGACTTCTCGAACTTGAGCGCGTCGCCACGCCGTATTTCGCCACCTGGACCGTCGGCATCGTGTTCGCGATGATCGCCGCATTCATGCCGCTCAATGTGCTGGCCGAGTTGATCAATATCGGCACGCTCTCCGCCTTCACGCTGATCTCGATCGCGGTGCTGGTGCTGCGCCGGACCCGTCCGGAGCTGCCGAGAGCTTTCCGCTGTCCCGGCGTGCCGGTGGTTCCGCTGCTATCGGTGGGCTTCTGCCTGTTTCTGATGGCGCACCTTCAAGCGCTGACCTGGATCGCTTTCCTCATTTGGCTGGGGATCGGCCTGTCGATCTACTTCCTGTACGCGCGCCGCAACGCGGTGCTGCACGGTGGCCAGGTAGCACGCGGTGCCAGCCGTAAGAGTCCCGAGACACGGTAAGCGGATGTGGAGGCCGACCTTGGGGTAAGCGAAAACCCTAGCCCCGCCCGCACCGAGAAACTGGGTAAGATGCCAACCCGGCGCCGGCGCGACAAGATCGCCCGCAGCCGAACGGGATTGGGGCTCCAGGCCCCATCAACGCCGCACCGCACTGCAACCCAGGCGGTGTGTCAAGGAAGGCAGAGCTACAGCTTTGCATTCCCCACGTCATGGAGAAGAAGTTGAACGACCGTACCCACGCGGCGGCCGCTGTCCGCCTTTTCGGCACCGGCGAAGGCCTGTCCCACGAGCGCGTAACGCTCGCCACCGATCCGGAATCCGGCCTGCAGGCCATCATCGCCATCTACAACACCAGACTGGGCCCCGCATTCGGCGGCTGCCGGTACTGGGCCTATCCCGCCGAAGCCGACGCGCTGTCCGATGCGCTGCGCCTGTCACAGGGCATGGCCTACAAGAACGCCCTCGCCGGGCTGCCGTTCGGTGGCGGCAAGGCGGTGATCCTGCGTTCCCCGGCGCAGACCGACCGCAAGCAACTCTTCCGCGCCTTCGGCCGCATGATCGAGTCGCTGCAAGGCAGCTATATTACGGCCGAGGATGTCGGCACGACGGTGGACGACATGTGTGCCGTTCAGGCCGAGACCCGCTACGTCAGCGGCATGCCGCGCGACGGCGGCTTCGGCGGCAATCCCTCGCCGTGGACGGCATACGGCGTGTTCGTCGGCATCGAGGCGGCGGCGCTGTATCGCCTGGACCGCAAGTCGCTCGCCGGCTTGTCCGTGGCCGTCCAGGGACTGGGTTCGGTGGGCTGGGAGCTTTGCCGCCGTCTCCATGAAGCGGGCGCCACCCTGACCGTGGCCGATATCGACGCCGGCCGCACGACGCAGGCGCAACAGCAGTTTGGCGCCCGCGTCGTATCGCCGGAAGCCATCACGGCCGTCGACGCCGATGTATTCGCGCCTTGCGCGCTGGGTGCCGTCATCACCCCGGCCGTGGCCGAAAGCTGCCGTTTCCGGGCCATCGCCGGCGGGGCAAACAATCAACTCGCTTCGCTCGCCGAAGGTGACATCCTGCACCAGCGCGGGATCTTCTATGCGCCCGACTTCCTCATCAATGCCGGCGGCATCGTGAGTTGCGCCCGGGAATACCTCGGCGGTGTCGACGACTCGGACCTGCGCGACGAAGTGGCAGGCATCCGCGAACGGGTGCTCAGGCTGGCGCAACGCGTGGAGTCGACCGGCCAGGCGCCGGCGCGCGCGGCGGTGACATGGGCGCACGAGGTGTTGTCGCGTGGCATCGGGCCGAACTGAGCGTCGCGTCGACCAGGAGGAAGCCGATGAACGAATTCCCGAAGCCCCACAGTTCGACCAGCGCCAGCGCTGGTTGATGTGCTGGCTGGGGAATACGCACGGGCGCGAGCGGAGACGGCGCGGCTGATTTAGGCAGCTACCAACGCATAGCCGCCATTGGCCTCGTGAACGCGGCTTCTTAGGTGAACCGAAGCCTTACCTGAGGCCTTCGGTATCCAGGGACTTGCGCACAGCCGGCCGCTCCCGCATACGGAGATACCAGGTCCTGAGATTCTCCAGGCCGTCGAAGTGGATGTCGGTCTTGTAGACCGACTCAAGCCACTCGGCTTGGCCCCATTGGGTTAGGGAATAAAGGTAGGCGTCGGCGACAGTGTAGGTGTCACCCATCAGATAGTCGCGGCCGGCGAGTTTCTCGTTAAGCCAGGCGTAACGCTTTTCCAACTTCGGCTTCGCAGTCTCGACGCCGTACTTGCCCGCCAGCCTCGCATAGAGCAGCGGAATGAAGCCCTTATGGATCTCGGAAGTCAGGAAGCTCAACCACTCCTGCAGACGATAGCGGTCGATGGTCCCGTTCGCCGGGGCCAAGTTCGACTCGGGTTTCATATCTGCCAGATACTGAACAATGGCCGGCCCCTCGCACAGCCGCGTGCCGTCGTCGAGTTCAAGGAGTGGGACGTAGCCAAAAGGACTGAGTTCGAAAAAATCGCGACCGTCTTCAGTTTCGTGAGTTTTGTAGTCCACCTTCGCGAGGGTTACGTCCAGCCCCAATTCATTGAACACGATGTGGGGCGACAGCGAGCAAGCACCCGGAATGTAGTACAGCTTCATTTCATATCCCTAAAGGTCATCGCAAAGCGGCGTGCCTTGCTGATGGATCGAATGATGCTGAAGATGGTATAGAAAGGGAAGAAGGCACTAAAATGTGGTGTAGGTACATTTTTTATACCTATGACTGAGAGGCTCCATGAAGACGGCTGTGTCGGGATGTTCGGTAGAGGAAGCAATGCGCCTGCTGGGCGGCCGGTGGCGGCTGCTGATCGCCTCGTACTTACTCGAAGGGCCGAAGCGTTTCAACGAACTGCGAAGAGAGATGCCAGACATTTCGCAGCGCATGCTCACCCTGGACCTGAAAGCACTTCAGGAAGTCGGCCTGGTGAAGAGAACAGCGTTTCCGACTGTTCCTGTTACGGTGCAGTACGAACTGACAGAGGATGGCGCGCGCCTTGCGCCTGTTGTGGAGGTGATGCGGGAGTTTGGGCTTTGGGTGAAGAGCCGGCCAAGGCCACCGCAGGCGCCAGAACCATATCCATTAGCCCACGAAAATCCGGCCGGCGGCGTCGTGCAATAGCAGAAGCGTCGTCATGGACGTGGCCATCAAGACAGGTTCTCATAAAGGGGGGCTTTGCCGACTACGCCGCCCCTGTGTGGCAGTGAGTGCCGCGGCGCCGCCACGCGCTGAGGCAGCCCGCCATTGGCGCGGCTTTCAGCAGCGCATGCCGGTCAATGCCCTTCCTCGATATTGAGGATTCTCCCCAGGCCCAGGAAATAGTTTGCAAAGGCAAGCACGCTAGCCGTCACGGCTATATAGACAACTGACAGCGCGGCCAGCGTCGGATCGGCAAACTCCCGCACATAGTTGTACATGGAAACGGGCAGCGTCTGCGTGTCTTGCGTCGTGACGAAAAGCGATGCGGTTAATTCACTGAACGACATGATTGCCGCAAACAACCAGCCGCCAAACAGCCCCGGCGCGAGCAGCGGAATCGTAATCGTGAAAAGCACCTTCAGCGGCGACGCACCGAGGCTTGCTGCCGCCTGTTCCAGCCTTGCGTCCAGGTTTTCCATGGAAACATAGACGCTCTTCAGCACGAACGGCAGCACCAGCATCACGTGACACAGGATGACGACGCCATATGAGCGGTGTATGGAGGCCTGTGATACCAGGATGAGCAGGCCCAGCCCCAGCGTGAAGTGCGGCACCACGAGCGGGGAATGCAGGATGGCCAGCAGCGTCTGCTTGCCGGGGAATTCCAGCCGTTTGACGGCAATCGACAGGCAGGTCCCGATCACCAGCGCAATCAACGAGGACCATCCGGTGATGACCAGGCTGGCGCGGAATCCATCTCGAAAATCCGGATAACTGAAGACGCGTGCAAACCATGTCAGCGAATAGGATTCAGGCGGGAAAGTGATGATCGCCTTTTCGTTGAAGGCGGCGATCGTCACCACCACGACCGGCAGCAGCACGAATGCAAGCAGGATGGCGACGAGCAGCGGGCCCGCGACACGCAGCGGCAAAGGCAAAGCGCTTTTGATTCTCATTTCTTAGTGTCCTCCAACGACTTTCAGTCGCTTGGTGAACAGCCCCAGGGAAAAGAGCGCTGCGGCCGTCAGCAGCAAGCCCATCACACTCAGGCTGGCCGCCAGCGGGAAGTTCATGGAAGCGAAGCCAAGCTGGTACACCAGTGTCGAAACCGTCGGCACGCGGCCTCCGCCTATCATCTGAGGCGTCGCAAAGGCGCTGAAGGTCCAGGCGAACGCAGTTGTGATGCCAGCCAGAATACCCGGCATCGAAAGCGGCAGCGTGACCGTGAGGAAGGTCCTGACCGGGCCGGCACCCAGGCTCTGGGCGGCTTTTTCGTAGTCGCGATCGATATGCGAAATTGCCGTGGCAAGCATCAGGACCACGACGGGAATCGTCACGTGCACCAGCGCGACCAGCACGCCCAGGTGTGTGAACATGAGTTCCAGTGGCCAGTCGATCAGGCCGAGCTTTCGCAGCGCGCCATTGATGAAGCCATTGCTGCCCAGGACGGCGATCCAGGAGTAGGTCCGCACGATTTCCCCCAGAAACAGGGGCGTGATGGACACCACGAGGATGAAGGACTTGAGCGCCCGACTCCTGACGCGCACCAGGGCATAGGCCAGCGGGTACGCAACCAGCAGCGAAAACACGGTCGTCTCCACGCTCAGCCACAAGGTGTTGGAGAACGCGTCGAGATAAATCGACTTGGTCAGGTCGCTGAAGTTGGCGAACGTGAATCCGCCGACGTCCAGGGAGCCGGGCACATACGCCCGGAAGCTGAACTGCAGGACCGCAATCAACGATACTGCGATGCACAGCGCGACAAGTACTGCCGGGGAGACCAACCAGGCTCGTGAATCGGGGCGCATTCTTAAACCTTATTCCAGATGCTCAATCGGCGAGGGAGGATCGGCGCGGTGCATTGCCGCGGCGACCCTCCCTCCACACTCTTGCTAGCGGGCTCAGTTCATGACGTTTTCAGTGAACCACTTGCGCCATTCCGCAGTCTTCTCGGCGCGCAGCTTGTGGTCCACGAGGATGGCCTTGTCCCACTGCTCCTTCGTCGTGAACACGCCGGGCAGCTTGGCGTCTTCAGGCGAAACCCTGGCGTCGTCGACGACGGGGCTGGCCTTCTTCAAGGCCACGATCTTCGACTGGACTTCCGGGGACAAGGCGATGTTCATGAACTTGTAAGCCAGATCGGCCTTGGTGGAGCCCTTCGTGATGGCCATGGTATCGATGCCGAGCACAGCGCCTTCCCTGGGCGTGACCAACTTGACCGGCACGCCCTGGCTGATCATGTGATAGGCGTTGATCGACAGGATGACCTGCACGGGCGTTTCGCCGGTGGCGATCAGCTGCTGCGCATTGGCGTCATTGGTATAGAACGCCTTGAAGTTGGGCTTGAGCGCCTTGAGCTTGTCCTGCCCCTTTTCCCAGCTTTGCGCATCGCCACCCGACAGCATGGCGGAAACCGCGACCACGTGGCTCGGATCGAAGTCAGGCACGCCAATCTTGCCTTTCAGGGCCGGGCTCCACAGGTCGTTCCAGCTCTCGAACTTGACGCTGGGCGGCACCAGGTCGGCGCGATAACCGATGGTATAGACATAGGCCCAGCTGCCGATGTGATACGGGCTGATCCTGGCGCGCTCGACAAGATGCTTGTAATTCGGAATCTTGCTCGTATCCAGCTTTTCAAAGAGATTGCCGTTGGCGTAGAGCCAGCCGACGTGGGAAGTCGTGAAGGTAACGTCGCTCTCGGGCTTGGAGGCAAGCTTCGCCTTGTTCAGGCGGTCGATGGTGCCGCCCGTGATGTACTTGACCGGCACGCCGGTTTGCCGCGTGAATTCCTTGCCGATGCTTTCATCGATGAGGTCGCGGAAACTGCCGCCCCAGGTGCTCACCACCAAGGCTTCCTGGGCCCATGCCGCCGTACTGCCAAGCGTGGCGGAGAGCGCGCAAAGTGCCAAAAGCTTGCGAATCGTCATTTACTAACCCCCAATCGAAAAGATAAACATCTGATAGAACTGGAAATACGCTTGAACGTGCCACCGGGAAATGCAATCACAAGCAGCGACGCGTTGCTGACGCAACGACGTTGACGCAATGACTTCGAATTACGGAGCCTATGATGTGAAAGTCGTACCAGGCGGCCAAGTCGGCTTTTTCGTAGGGGTGCCTCACATTTCCCGATGGGGTTGTGGATGGTTCCGCCGTCTGGAGCAGGTTAGCGGTCGTGTGAGGTTCGGTGGTATTCGGAAATTCCTAAACGGCCGGCAGGAAAATACAAATGGCGCCGCCAGCGGCTGCACATGACCATGCAGTCGGGTGCATCGCCCCCAATCTCCCGCCACCTGCCGAATCGATCCGAATCGACCATGAAGCATACCCGCATCCGCACCTTCAACACCAAAGTCACCTACCCGGAACAGAATCTGGACAACGACCTTTGCCAGGCCGTTGTCGCGCGAGGCCGTACCGTTTTTCTGCGAGGGCAGATCGGCCAGAACCTCGACACCTCGGAGAGCGTGTGCATCGGGGACGTCGCCGGACAGGCGGAGCAGGCCATGGCCAATATCGCGATGCTGCTCAAGGAAGCCGGCGGCGAGCTCGAGGACATCTGCAAGATCACGATCTACATCATCGACCCTCGCTACCGCGAGGCGGTGTATCGCGTCGTGGGCCGCTGGCTGAAGGGTGTCTTCCCGGTCTCGACCGGCATCGTCGTATCGGCCCTGGCCCGCCCCGAGTGGCTGGTAGAGATCGACGCCACCGCTGTCATCCCCGACTGAGCTGCCATGACCTTTTCCATCATTGCACGGTGCCCCGCCAGCGGCCAGTTCGGCGCCGCCGTGGCGTCCTCGTCACCGGCGGTTGCCTCGCGCTGCATCCGCGGCCGCAAAGGGGTCGGTGCAGCCGCGAGCCAGAACATTACCGACCCGGATCTGGGGCCCCTCGCCCTGGACCTGATGGCCAGCGGCCTGACGCCGGAACGCGCCCTCGCGGAACTGCAGAAGCGCCCCCATATCGAGTATCGCCAGCTCATGGCCATCGACGCGCACAACCCGCCAGTGGTTTTCACGGGTGCCAGGGCGCTCGGCACCCTGGCAAGCGTGGTCGGCACCCATGCCGCATGCGCGGGCAACATGCTGGCGACGCGTGAAGTGCCCCAGGCCATGCTGTCGGCCTTCGAGCAGACCGAAGGCGCGCTCGCGGAACGGCTGATGCAGGCCATGCTCGCCGGCCAGGCCGCCGGCGGCGAGGAAGGTCCGGTGCACTCGGCAGGCCTGCTGGTGTACGATGCGCAAAACTGGCCTGTCGTGGATCTGCGCCTGGACTGGGTAGAAAACGACCCGGTCGAGGCCCTCCATGCCGCCTGGCAGGTTTACGCGCCGCAACTGAAGGACTATGTCAAGCGAGCGCTCGATCCCCGCGCGGCGCCCAGCTTTGGCGTTCCCGGAAACCTGTGACCAGTCCGACGCATCGAATGAAGCGTGACAGCGCCGGTTAGGCAGCCGGCACTCGAAAGGGCAAACCTTCTCCAGTACACTGGATCGTTCCCCTTTTCCTGATCTCGACATGCTCAATCGCATTTCCCTGCGCCAGATGGAGTATTTCGTCGCAACGGCGAAGCATGGCAGCATCGCCGCTGCGTCGACGCAAATCCATATCTCCTCTCCCTCGATCTCCGCAGCGATCGCCCATATCGAGGCCGAACTGGGCGTGCAGCTGTTCGTGCGCCATTCTTCCAAGGGCATTGGCCTGACCACCATCGGCAAGCTGGTTCTGCATCACTGCGAAGATATGCTCGGACGGTCGTCCCGACTCTATGAAATCGCCTCCGATTCGAGCGACGTCATCCAGGGCACCTTGCGGGTGGGAAGCTTCCAGTCGCTCACGGCAATGATTGCGCCCGAGGTCATCTTCGGCTTTTCGCGCGCCTTCAATAAAATCGAGCTGCAGATGGTCGAAGGCGATCAGGAAGTCTTGATGAACAAGCTCCATGCGCTTGAGATCGACGTGGCGATCACCTACGACCTGCACCTTGAGGACGACATCCAGTTCGAGAGCCTGGCGACGATGCCGCCCTATGTCCTGGTGAGCGAGGTCCATCCGCTGGCGCAGCAGAAGGTCGTCTCCTTCGAAGAGCTGGCGCCCGAACCCTACGTCCTGCTCGATATGCCGATGAGCCGGGACTATTTCACCTCCCTGTTTGAAAAGGCAGGCGTGACGCCGAACATCGCGGCGCGTTCGCAGTCCACGGAAGTGGTCCGGTCCATGGTCGCCAACGGCATTGGCTACGCACTCTTCAACGTGCGCCCCAAATCCGATCAGTCGCTCGATGGAAAGCGCATGGTGCGGGTCCGCCTTGCCGGTACCCATCGGCCCATGCTGCTCGGCCTGGCGACTTACAAGCCGATGAAACAGTCAAGATTGACGAGAATCTTCATGGAACGCTGCCGCGCTTATATCTCCGACCAATACATCCCCGGAATGAGCGCTCCAAGTTTCTTCGATCCCCATATAGCAGCGCCGCTGAAATCGGCGTCCTGAAGCGCCGCCAGCCGCATCGGTCATGCCGTGTTTCGGCAATGCCCCCTCAAGAAGGGCCAGAGATGGAAAATCAAGCCTCCTCCGCAAGCGTCTCTCTCCTGGAAACGCTCATTTCTTTCGCATCGGTTTCCCTGACGCCAAACATCGCGCTCATCCACAAGGTCCAGGACATCCTGGCGGAAGCCGGCATCGAATCGATGCTCGCGCCCGACCCGCAAGACCCCAGCCGCTCCAATCTGTTTGCGACGGTCGGTCCGGTGGGCGTTCCGGGCGTCCTGCTCTCCGGCCATACCGATGTGGTGCCGGTGGAAGGCCAGCCCTGGACTTCGCCCCCGTTTGAGGCAACGCACCGGGATGGCCGCATCTACGGACGCGGCACAGCCGACATGAAAGGCTTCGTGGCCTGCGCCGTCACCGCCATGGTGGCGGCCGCCCGGCAGCCGCTCCGGCGCCCCTTGCAGCTGGCGCTGTCCTTCGATGAGGAAATCGGCTGCGTAGGTGTGCGCCACCTGCTGCGCCGCCTGGAGCACAGCCTCCCCGCACCCTATCTGTGCATTGTCGGCGAGCCGACCCTGATGCGGATCGGCACCGGTCACAAGGGCAAGGCTGCCTACCGGGCGGTCTGCTGCGGCCAGGCCGGCCACTCAGGCCTGGCGCCCAGGTTCTTCAACGCCATCCACATGGCCAGCGACCTCGTCGCATCCCTGCGGGACGTGCAGCGTGAACTGGCGCAAAGCGGCCCGCGCGAGGAGGGCTACGGCGTGCCCTACAGCACGGTCCACGCCGGCGTCATCCACGGCGGCCGCGCCTTGAACATCGTGCCCAGCGAATGCGAAGTCAGCTTCGAGATTCGCAACGTCTCGGAAGATAAACCCGAGCAGATCCTGAGGCGCGTCCTGGAACGCCTGGCCGAGCGCGTCAAAAAAGAGGCGCTGGATCCTGCGGCGCCGTTGCCAGACATCCAGATGACGAACAGCTATCCCAGCCTGAACACGCGCGAGGATTCGCCTGCTGTCGGCCTGCTCGCCTCGCTGCTCCCCGCGGGCACCCCATGCGCCAGGGTGGACTATGGCAGCGAGGGTGGATTGTTCCAGCAGAGCTGGAACGAAACGCCAGTGCTGATCTGCGGCCCCGGGAGCATTGAAGTCGCACACAAGGCCGACGAGTATGTGGAGCTGGCGCAGATCGAAGCCTGCGACCGCATGCTGGCCGGCCTCGTCGAATTTCTATGTCGATAAGTCCTGGCATCCTGGCCAGCTTTGGCCCGGACGCCTCACGGACGCTATCAAAATGAAGTCAGCAGGATGCTGCGATCGACCGACTGGATATCCGTCTTGCCGCAAAACGCCATGGAGAGATCGAGCTCGTTCTGAATGATGCTCAAGGCCGTGGTCACGCCTAGCTCGCCGAGGGCGCCCAGGCCATACATCATGGCGCGGCCGATATACGTGCCACGCGCCCCGAGCGCGATCGCCTTGAGCACATCCTGGCCCGAGCGGATGCCGCCATCCATATGGACTTCCACCCGATCCCCGACGGCTTCCACGATGCGCGGCAATGTGGAGATCGATGACGCGGCACCGTCCAGCTGGCGCCCACCATGGTTCGACACAATGATGGCATCGGCGCCGCTTGCCAGCGCCAGCCGCGCATCCTCGGGGTCCTGGATGCCCTTGACGATCAGCTTCCCATCCCACCGCTTCTTGATCCATTCAATATCGTGCCAGGACAGACGCGGATCGAACTGCTCCTGAGTCCACTCCACCAGCGACCCGATATTGTCGACGCCCCTGGCATGCCCGACGATATTGCCGAACTGACGATGTCTGGTACCCAGCATGCCCATGCACCAGCGCGGCTTGCTCGCCATGTTCACAAGGTTGCGCAGGGTCGGCTTGGGCGGCGTGGACAGACCGTTCTTCTTGTCCTTGTGCCGCTGGCCGAAGACCTGCAGGTCCATCGTGACCACCAGCGCCGAACAATTGGCATTCCTGGCACGGTCGATCAGGCTTTCGACAAAGGTCCGGTCGCGCAGCACGTACAGCTGGAACCAGAACGGATGGCGCCCGGTCGCTTCCGCCACCGCCTCGATCGGGCAGATGCTCATGGTGGACAAGGTGAACGGAATGCCGTGCCGCTTCGCCGCGCGCGCGGCCAGGATTTCTCCATCGGCGTGCTGCATGCCGGTCAACCCGGTGGGCGCGATCGCCACCGGCATGCTGACCGGCTGGCCCACCATGGTGCTGGTGGTGCTGCGCTCGGTAATGTCCACCGCCACCCGCTGGCGGAATTCGATACGCTGAAAATCCGCCTCGTTGGCACGGTAGGTATATTCGGTCCACGAACCGCCGTCGACATAGTCATAGAACATGCGCGGCACGCGCTTTTTCGCCAGGCTGCGCAGGTCTTCAATGCACGTCATCTCGGCCATGGGAACTCCCTTGAAAAAAACAAAAAGCTGCCGGATCGCCCGATCCGGCAGCTCGTGCGTGCAACCTCGTTACCAATGACAGGTCACCGTGCAGCCTCAGGAACAGGCTCAAGACCGCTCATACGTCATATATCCGTTCTGGAGCACGATATGGTCAGCGATGTATTTCGCATCGTGCCAGACGCCATAGATGAAGGACGACGCCCGGTTGACCAGATTCGGCAGGCCCAGGAAATAGATGCCGCTTTCCGCGGAGATGCCGCGCTTGTGGAACGGATCGCCCTTCTCGTCGAAGGCATTCTTCACGTTCAGCCAGTTGAAATCAAACTTGAAACCGGTCGCCCAGAGGATCGTGGTGATGCCGGCTTCAGCCAGGTCGAGGTTGAGGATCGGGTGCTTGAGGCACTCCGGGTCCGGCAGCAGCTCCCAGGCGTCAGGTTCCGGCGGAAACGGCAGGCCATTCTCTTCGATATAGGCATCCGCTTCGCGCAGCACGTCGAAGTAGGCGCGGTCGCCTTCGGCGATGTTCTCGGGCAGGCCTGGCTCGAATGTCATGACGCCATCCTTGTAGGATTGGGTCAGGCCGACCAGGTTGATGCCCGCGTGCGCCAGGCGCCGGAAATCGACGGTCTTGCCGCCTTCATAGCCGCTCACGGCGAAAGCGACGTGCGCCTTCTTGGGCCGGATCCTCACTTCATCCCACAGGCCGAGGGCGCCCAGCCACCAGCAGTAGTCACGGCCACGGTACGCGCGCGGCGGGCGGTAATGCTCGCCGACCGAGAGATAAACCGTCTTGCCGGCCTGGCGCAGCTCTTCGGCGATCTGTGAGCCGGAAGCGCCCGCGCCCACCACGAGCACCCCGCCTTCCGCCAACTGGCCCGGATTCTTGTAGGCCGAGGAATGCAGCTGCCGGATTTTTTCGCTCTCAGGCACGATCTTCGGATAGGCTGGCTTCTGGAACGGGCCGGTTGCGGCAACCACGTTGTCTGCCTCGATGATGCCGTCGGAAGTCGTCACCCTGAATCCGGGACGCCCTTGATGCCGTTCCACCTGCCTGACTTCCACGCCGGTACGGACCGGCGCCTTCAGCATGGCGGCATAGCTCTCGAAATACTGCGCCATGCGCTCTTTCGACGGAAAGGTCTCCGGCGAGATGCCCTCGAATTTCATCCCGGGAAAACGGTCATGCCAGGCCGGTCCATTCGCGACCAGAGAATCCCAACGTTCCGAGCGCCAGCGTTCTGCGATTCGGCTGCGTTCCAGCACGACATGCTGCACACCCATGTGCGCGAGATGCTCGCTCATCGCGATGCCCGCTTGGCCAGCACCGACCACCACGGTGTTGATTTTTTCCACTGACATTTGAATTTCCTAAGAATGATCGCCCCGGTCAGTCGCCCCGGCACGGAAGCTTCGACGGCAAGGCGTACTGGCGCCCTGGGGACATCGCTCATCGATGGTGGCCAGTTTGATGAAGCCCACCTCGTTTGAAAATCACGTTTTTCAAACTCAGCACTTAGGAAAAAGTAAAGCGCGGGCCGAAGGGCTCGGCACTGCCCCCCGCACCCGCGCACCACAAGGCGTTCCCGGCCATCGCATCCGCGCCGCCTGCGCCTGAAAACGGGCATTTCGTTTTTTCCGAGGGACCGCATCAGTTTCGGCAAAGTCCCGATACTGGCTGTTTGACTTATCCTGCTTGCCAGTACCAGCTCGGCCTCGATGTCATTGGGCCCAAGCCTGGAGCACGGCATACTCCTCAATCTCTGTACACCTATGAACGTAGCCAACTCCGAGCCTGCCGCACAGCAACCCCACGCACAGCCCGATACCGCAGTCAGCCTGGAAAAGGTGGTCAAGAAGTATCACGACCACACCGTGCTGCACGAGCTCTCGCTGAAGATACGACGCGGGGAATTCCTCACCCTGCTGGGCCCGTCCGGCTGCGGCAAGACGACGCTCCTCAACCTCATCGCCGGCTTTGCGGAAGCCGACACCGGCGAGATTTTCATCGATGGCCAGCCGGTGACCTGCGAGCCGCCGCACAAGCGGCAGATCGGCATCGTCTTCCAGAACTACGCGCTCTTTCCCCACATGACCGTCGAGCGCAATATCGGCTATGGCCTGCGCATGCGGGGCGTGGGCAAGGACGAAATCGCACAGCGCGTGAAGCAGGTGATGGACCTGGTGAAGCTGGACGGCCTCGGGCACCGCAAGCCGCGCGAACTCTCGGGCGGCCAGCAGCAGCGCGTGGCGCTGGCGCGGGCGCTGGTGATCCAGCCCAAGGTACTGCTGCTGGACGAGCCCTTCTCGGCCTTGGACAAGAACCTGCGCGGCTCCATGCAGGTAGAGATCCGGGAAATCCAGCGCCGCTTGCGCCTGACCACGGTATTCGTCACCCACGACCAGGGCGAGGCGCTGGCCATGTCCGACCGGATCGCGGTGATGTCGAACGGCATCATTCGGCAGATCGCGTCGCCGGCCGATCTGTATCAGAACCCGCAAGACCCGTTCGTGGCGTCCTTCCTGGGCGACGTGAACATCCTGCCGGCGCATTATCACGGCCAGACGGCAACGGATGTGCAACTGCGCCTGGGCTCGGGGCTCATCAGCTTCCCGCATGCCCGCCTGGCCGACGCATCGCACGACGGGGAAAGGCTGGACGTGTACGTGCGCCCGGAGCACATCAAGCTTGAGCATCTGCATGCCGAATCGGTGTTGAGTGGCACGGTGATCAATCACGTCTACCAGGGCGATCACATCAATACGTTCATCGACGTGGACATTCCGATGACGGCCCGTCAGGTCGTCACGGTGCGCAGTGCAGGCCTGGGCGCCATGCAGCAATGGCCCATCGGCTCGGTCGCGGGACTTGCGCTGCCCGATGAGGGCGTCAGCATTTTCAGTCCGCAGAAGCGGACGTAAGAACAGATGCAAGCTCGCATCGCGAAGGCATGACACAACGCGTCAGACAACGCCGCCTGAGAGAACACACACATGACCAGTCTTCCCCGCTCCATGCAAGCCATCATCGCCCGTGAACCCGGCGACGCCGGTGTGCTAACGCTGGCCGAGCGCCCCATGCCCGAGCCCGGTGCTGGCGAAGTCCTGCTGCGCGTGCTTGCCGCCGGCGTCAACCGGCCCGACATCATGCAGCGTCAAGGTATCGCGAAGCCCGCGCCCGGAATCACCGACGTGCTCGGCCTGGAAGTCTGCGGCGAAGTGGTGGCCTGCGGCCCCGGTGTGGACAGTCAGCTGATGGGCCAGCGGCTGATGAGCCTGGTACCCGGCGGCGGCTATGCGCCGTGGTGTACGGCGCCGGTCGATCAGTCCTTCATCGTGCCCGGCACGCTTTCCGATGCCGAGGCAGCCGCCTTGCCCGAGGGGCTGTTCACCGTGTGGCACAACCTGTTCGAGCTGGGCCGCCTGACCATGGGTGAAACCGTCCTGATCCACGGCGCAGCCGGCGGTATCGGCACGCTCGCGATCCGGATGGCGCATGCCGCCGGCGCAACCGTCATCGCCACGGACAACGACGAAAGCCGTTTTCCGGAACTGCGCGCCATGGGCGCCGACGCGACGATCTGCTGGCCCACCACCGATTTCACCAAGGCCTGCCTGGAGTACACCGATGGGCGCGGGGTCGACGTGGTCATCGACATCGTCGGCGGCGACTATGTCCGCCGCAATCTTGCCGCCATGGCCTTCGGCGGCCGCCATGTCAGCCTGTCCTTCATGCAAGGCTCGGCGGTCAATGTCGAACTGCTGACGCTGATGCAGCGCCAGGTGAGCCTGCACTCGTCCACCATGCGCCCCCAGAGCCATTACGAAAAGACCCGGATGGCCCAGAGCCTTGCCCGCCATGTCATCCCGCTGCTGAAAAACGGACGGGTCAAGCCGCGCATCCACGCCACCTTCCCGCTCGCGGAGGCGGTCGCGTCCCACCAGATGCTGGAAAGCGGCAAGGTCTTCGGCAAGCTGGTCCTGATCCCCTAGAGCCTGTCATCCAATCAAGCATGCTGAAACTTCTTTTCGCTCCGACCTCGCCATTCGTGCGCAAGGTCATGGTCTGCGCACACCTGACGGGGCAGGCCGGATCCATCGAGTTGCTGGACAGCGCCGCCCATCCGGTGCGGCGCGACCCGCGCATCGCGGCCCACAACCCCCTCGCCAAAGTCCCGACGCTGCTCCTCGAAAATGGCCAGGCCATCTATGACAGCCGGGTGATTTGCGAGTACCTGGCCAGCCGGGCAGACGCCGCGGACATCTTTCCCGCCTCCGGCCCCGCGCGGTGGACGGCCCTGACCCGCCAGGCGCTCGGCGATGGCCTGCTCGACGCCGCGCTGCTCGCGCGCTACGAACGGACCGCGCGCCCCGAGGAAGTCCAGTGGCCCACGTGGCGCGAAGCGCTGCTGACGAAAGTCAGCGCCTGCCTCGAGTCAATCGACGCTATCGCACCGGACCTGGTGGAAGAACAGCCCACCATCGGTGAAATCACCATTGGCTGCGCGCTGGGATATCTGGACTTCCGGTTTCCCGAACTCGATTGGCGCGCCCGATACGGCAACGCGGCACGCTGGAATGAGGCTTTCCAAAGCCTGCCCGCCATGCTGGCCACGCGCCCCCACGAAGGTTGAGATACAGAGGTCAGAACATGAGCGAGAGAATCACCATCTGGTTCCTGAACGGCCCCAACGCCAATCTTTATGGCCTGGACGCCAACAAGACCTACGGCAGCGACAGCTTTCCGGTGCTGCAGTCACGATGCGAGCAAAAGGCCGCGTCGCTGAATGCCGACCTGCGCTTCTTGCAGTCGAACTACGAGGGACAGCTGGTCGACTGGATCCAGGAAGCGCGCGGCGTGGCGGACGGCATCATCATCAATGCGGCCGGCCTGACCTACTCGTCGATTCCGATCCTCGATGCCTTGCTGTCTTTCCCCGGCAAGATCATCGAAACCCATATGAGCAATATCTGGAAGCGCGAGCCGTTCCGCCACCACTCCTACATCTCAAAGGTGGCGGATGGCGTGATCGCCGGGCTGGGCGGCGACGGCTACGAATTCGCCATCGAGGCCGTCACGCGGCTGGTGCAGAAGGGCAGAGCAGCGGTTTGATTTCCATGCGCACGCGGAACGGCAGCAGGATGTACTCTCGCTGCCGTCCTTGCCATTATTCTCAAGGCAGTTGCCAAGATGCCAATTTCTGAAGACACCCCCTCGGGCGCGCTGGCTTTCTACAGCGCCTTCGACGATTTCGACACGTGGAAGCGCGCGCTCCAGGCCCAGCTCCCGAATCTGAAAGTCATTCACTCCAGCGAAATCACCCGGCCGGCCGACATTCACTACGCGCTCGCCTGGAAACCGCCGGAAAATTTCTTTGCCGAAATGACGAACCTGCGCCTGATCGTCAATCTGGGGGCGGGGGTTGATTCACTGGTTCAGCGGCAGGATCTTCCCCAAGGCATTCCGATCACACGGCTCACGGATCCGCAGATGGCGCGCATGATGGCGGGATACGTGCTGTTCTCCGTGCTGCGGCACGCCCGGGACATCCCGTACTTCGAGCAGGCGCAGCGGCGGGGCGAGTGGGCCTACCGTCATCCCCGTTCTCCGGAAGACATCCGCGTGGCGGTTCTGGGGCTCGGTCAGCTGGGCGCGAAAGCGGCCCACGAACTGCAGCGCCAGGGGTTCAAGGTGATCGGCTGGTCGCGCAGCCCGGCGCAAATCGAAGGCGTGGAATGCTTTGCCGGACTGGAAACGCTCGACACCGTGCTCGGACAGGCGGACATTGTCGTCGTGATGCTGCCGCTCACGCCGCAGACGGCTGGCATCCTGGATCGCGCGCGACTCGAGCGGCTGCCGCGAGGCGCGGCCTTCATCAACGTTGCGCGGGGCGCACTGGCCGATCAGGCGGCGCTTACGGACCTGCTCCAAAGCGGCCACATCGGCGGGGCAACCCTGGACGTTTTCGAGCGGGAACCTTTGCCTGCCGGGGATCCGCTGTGGAGCATGCCTAATGTGCTGATCACACCCCATCTGGCTTCGGTGGCGATTCCGTCGTCTGCGGCGAGGCAGATTGCGGAGAATATTATTCGGGTTTCCGCTGGTGAAGCGCCGGACAACATCATTGATCCAGCACGCGGGTATTGAGGGATGGGCTACGTCCGGCGCAATGCGCCGGACGTGTGGAAGGGACGAGAGACGCGATCAAAGTGGAGCGAAGCGGTTCTGGCTAGGGGGCGAAGCAGGGGACTCGGGTCGCGAGCCGAGTTGTTCCAATGCGGCATGCCGCTGTGCGTCCACCGTCAGTACCTTGCCGTTGAGATGAATCACGTCTGCGTTCTCCGCGGCAGCGAAGATCGACGTCCCTGCCACCTGCCCGCCGCGAACGTCAGTGTCAGGGCGCATCTGACGGATCGCATCATTATTATTGTTCTCATGGTCCGGTGTCTTCTCCCTTGTGCTTGTTCTTGGGTCCGCATGCAGTGCCCTCCCGGAAATCACTGCCGAGGATTTTGATGCGTTAGTGGCAATCTATGCCGACGACGCGATGCTCGTTGTCAAGCCGGGCATGGTGGCAAACGGCAAGGAGCGAATTCGCCGCGCATTCGTAGCGATCGCCGAGCCCTTCAATCACAGCATGAACGTCAGTCAGGGCGAGACGGTCGTACTGGAGAACGGTGATACGGCTCTTGTGATCCTGGAGACCGTACTCAACTCGCTCGATGCAGCGGGTTCTGCCGTCGCAACGACCAGACGTGCGACGTACGTTTTTAGGAAGAGGGCAGAAGGCAATAGGCTCTGTGCGATCGATAATTCGTACGGGACCGATCTGAATCGTCTGGTGCTGGCTGGCAAGTGACCTCTGTTAGTCGCGAGCCGGCCTTATTTCTGACCCTTACAAGGGTAAAAGCTACAGGCGCCGCTGCTACGTGTATCCGTTGGCCATGCAGTCTATCGCATCAGTCGCAAGGAGCTCTCTGGTGAGCGCCCTAGTCGGATAATCGTTCCGCGAGACGGGCTATTACATGGGGAAGATCATCAAGCTTATCAAGGTTGCGACGATGAGGAAATGCCATTGACAACTTCTGATCTAATGGAACGGAGCACGAATCAATCGCCATAAAGTTTCGCATTGATTCTCGTTCGTCGATCAGTTTCAGTGCAAGAGCAAAGCCAAATCCCCTTGGGAAGGATGATCGCAGTTCGAAAAGCTTTGCGCCGTTCTTATCGAAATTTCGATCTAATGCACAGAACATGCGTATGACAAAGTCTCGCGCTGATACTCCCGCGTACGGAGCAAAGTCCTCATCGCAGAGAAAATCAGAGAGCGAGAGCCGGGAGGATGTCGCTCGATCTATCACGAGCTCCGCCGCGAAAGTAGCAAGCGCACCAAGCGCCTGATAGAACTGGGTCCTAGTACCATGTTCTAGAATGTAGTTTATTTGGGTGTAATAAGCACAAAGTTCACCTTCGATCTGTCCTCCTGTCCAGAATGCGGGATCCGTTGGGTTACTCCTCCTCCGAAGCATATGATGTACAGCATGCCCAAGCTCATGAGAAATTAGCTCTACAGGAGTAGGAAAGAACTTCGGAAGAAAGACCGCTCCGTCCTCAACGTCACAAGCGAGATAGAAGGCTTCGACATCATCGCTATGATTGAATTGACTGACTTTGACGGCCACTCCATCCATGCCTTCGTCAAAGAGTTCCTGTACAAATGCCTTTGCTGCTGCGATGTGCTCATCCGAAAGTAATATGGGTGCACCCATTGCTTCAAGCGAGTCAGAGATTACTCTAACTGTCGGAATGTCTAGTCGCATCCGATTGTAGGCCTCTGGCCACGGGGGCAACCTGTTCGGGAATCCGCTCGTATGCCATGCCGAAGTCCCTTGCTCATGTAACAGACGGTTTGCGGTGTCTCTGCCTTGGAACGAGCACGCAGAATTTTCGGTTATCTTCAGCCTTTTTCTTTCGAACTCAATGTACTGTGGCGTCGGCATACATGGGCCCTGATGGTTGTGGTCATTCGGCGGACCAAGATATCGCAACGCGTGTGCTAGATCAAGCGAAGCAGTTCTGAGTGCGAAGGCTTCTTTTCTAAGGCCAGGACGGTACTGGGTCGTGATCGATGTGCGGCATTATTGTTCTGTGCGGGGGCCGTCAGCCCCACAGGCGGCAGGACCCCCTACGAAAGTCGGGGTGCGTCAGTTGCTCCCTATCAGGCACCATTCGTTCGTCGTATCTTCTTTAAGATACCTGGGGGGGCAAATGTCGCAAGTCCAAGAAATCAGTATCCAGCTTGACGGAATTAGTAATGTACTGAAAACGCGCAGGTTCCGCGTGCCTGCATATCAGCGTTCTTACGCATGGGAGGCTGAACATGTTGAGGCGCTACTCACAGACATTAGCGAGGCAATCAGAGGCGACGAGAAAGAGTACTTTCTAGGCTCGATTGTTGTCACCGGTCCAGTGGACCGTCGATTCGAAGTGGTTGATGGTCAGCAGCGACTAACCACAGTGAGCCTTTTGATCTCAGCAATTCGCGACAGATTTAGACAAGATAATGACACCGAGGCCGAAACGTCCATTAGAAACGACTTCTTGGCCAGTGTGGACCGTAAGACGAAGGAACGAGAACCGCGCCTTGTTCTCAATGAGGTGGACAACGAGCTCTACCAAGAACTAATTGAAGATCGTTCGGCAATCGAGGCCGAGAGGTTCCCGCGGCAGTCTCATAAGCGGCTACTCTCCGCAGCAGCATGCATGCACCAGTATGTGGACGATCTATGCCAATCCTCAAAGGACTCCGAGGAAACTCTGCACGAGTGGCTAGATTATCTGGAAGCAAACCTGAAGGTTATTTTGGTGACTGCGCCAGATGATAGTAATGCGTTCGTGATCTTCGAGACGCTTAATGATCGCGGGCTCGAACTCGCAATTTCGGATCTGCTTAAGAATTATCTTTTTCATCGGTCTGGAGATAAGATTGAGGAGACAAAGAATCGCTGGCTATCGATGGTAGCAGTATTGGAAAGTGCGTCCGAGGATCCGCTAATCGTTACCTATCTCAGGCATTTTGCGATGTCGAAGTACGGCCTGGTCCGGGAAAAGGATTTATTTGGTATTATTAAGAGGCGAATTACAAGCAAAAAGCTTGCTCTTCAGTTCTCAACAGATTTGAGTAATACTGCTCGCACTTATGCGGCGTTGATCAATACGGATCATGAATCATGGTCTGGATACGATAGTGCAACCAGAGATGCGGTTCACACTCTAAATCTTCTTGGGATGGTTCAAGTTCGTCCGCTTCTTCTGGCCATCCTGGACAAATTCGAAAAGAAGAAGGTTGCTGCGGCGTTTAAGCGATTGGTCGCTGTGGCAGTAAGATTTCAGATTGTTGGGGGCGCTGGTGGTGGTACATTGGAGCGTATTTACAGCGATGCTGCGAAAGGTGTAGCAGACGGCAAGCTAACATCCATCGATGAAATATTAAGAACGTTCACTACGTTGCCGACTGACTCTGCCTTTATTTCGGCGTTCAAAGTGACATCCATTTCGAAACAGGCTTTAGCTCGATATTATCTACGTGCAATTGAGACCGCTTCCCAGAATTCTTCGGGAGAGTTGACGCCGAATACAGACACTGCACGTGTCAACCTTGAACATGTGCTGCCGGTTACGCCGTCGGCTGGATGGCTGAAGCATTGGAACGTTGATGATGCAAAGGCATACCATCGCCGCCTCGGTAATTTGGCGATTATGTCGTCAAAAATCAACAGTACAATTGGGAACGAGAGCTTCGAGACAAAAAAAGCTGAACTTGATAAGTCTAATTTTCATTTTACGAAAATGATAGCTCTTTATAAGAAATGGGACCAGTCTGCGATTGAGGACAGGCAATCGCAGATGGCAGAGATTGCAGCGAAAGTATGGTCGGTCAAGAAGTAAAGTTCGTTTTGCGGACGGAGACAGCCTAGAGAATATCGCTGTCCGGATCGAGTGCACTGCGATCCGGCAAAAGCCGACTGTCTTTGGTCGCAGAACAGTCGATCGCCGCGCGCTCGCTGAGTGTCCTGCAATGGTCCGTAAACTGCCTGCGCAGACAGGGCTGCCGGATGCCGCCTGGTGGCCGATATGCCTCAGTCCAAGCAGCAGACCAAGTACCATCCCTGGAAAAATAACCGCAGCCGAAGCTGCGGTTATCCCATCCCGCCGGAGCAACACCCCCGGCCACATCAGCACCACTAATCACTCCACCGGACAAATCTCCCCCGCCGTCCGGTCAAACTTCGCCTTAATCATCGCCACCAGACACCGGATACCAAAGCAAGCATCCGAACATTCGCTTTCCACTTCCAACAGCACTAGCACCCTGTCCAATCCAGCACTGATGCAATTCAGCGATTCGCGACAATCTTCCGGATTGGCGATCAAGACGGTTTGTTGTTTCGACGCGGTTTGCTCTTCCATTGCGAACTCCTATCAAAGTTGGAAGACCCGCCTGATGGATAAAAATGAAGGGTGGCGGGCCAGACAGCGGGGGTACCAAACCGGTCTTCACAGAGTAATCCGGCCAGCCTTTCGGCTGCCCCGCCCGGCCCGCCAAAAACTGAGGAGACGTGGACGCGCGAACTTGGCCGTATGAGACGGCCGTCTGTAAAGATCCGGGTTGGTACGCCCGATCACCGTTGTCTCGGTGATGGCTCTAGTGTTCCCATCTCTGTCGTCTGTGGCGATCAGACGATTCGCAATCTTCCGGCGCTTCGCTGTCAGGCAGTTGCCTAGCGAATCCTGTCGAACCCACCAGCAGCCCAACGCTCTGCGCTGTCCCGCGTCAGCCGAAAGTCGGGCCGCACCTTCACAGTCGCCAGCACATCGCCGAAGGAATCCTCAGCCGTGAGCGTGCCAAAGGGCTCGAATTCATCCGGCGTAATGGCGAGCTTCACAATCACAGTGCCGGATTCAGACTCGATGCTGACCTGCTTGTTGAGCTGCGCATGCAATTGCTGCTCATGCCGCCGGATAACCTCTGAAGCCGTCTTGACCAGCGTCTGGTGCGCAGTGGCATCCAGCGGCTTGGGATCGACCTTGTTTCGCCCCATGGTCCAGGGACCGACCAGCGCGGGCTCGGCGCTGCCGTCGCGGATCATTTCGACTGCCCAGCCGTCGCCGTCCTCGTTCTTGATGACGCGGGCGGTCCAGCCCTTGTCGCGCCAGAGGCGGGGCTCGTGGATGGCGGTGGATTCGTGCTCGGGAAGGGCGTCGTCGGTGTGGTGCATCAATCTCGTGGTACGGGTCGGGGAACCCGCGAGGATACTATAGGGGCCGACAGGCAGCGTTCGGCCGTGCGTGTGGGCGCCTGGCAGGTTGCTGAAAGACCGGCCGGCGGCGGGGTTGCTCCCCTCTCAAATGAATCCCTTTATCAAGCGCTCGACAGTCATCGGTTGATGAAATTCAGGGAGCAATGCTCGCATTGCGGACGCACCTTCAGGAACATGCCGGAAGGTCATGCTATCCCTGATCCTTCTCGGACAGCGCGCTTTCCAGTAGCTCACGTGCCTCCCTTCCATGAAGCCAAATGCAACGCTTCCATTCTTCGGTGGCTCCGCGTCTTCCTAAATATGCCTCGCGCTCTTCGGCGGTTAAGGATTCCCAGAATGGAGACCAATAGTTATCCCACCAATATTCAATATCGCCTTGCAGGAATCCCAGCTTAAGCGGTTCGCTAATCTCTGGAAAGGCGACCCACGGAGGCGGTGGACCGGAGTTGGCCACTGCTATGCGACCAAATACTGAAACATCGTTGGTCATCATTGATACTATCGATCCCGAAAACTCATCGTTGAGCGCAATGGAAATGAAAAAGTCTCCAACCTCATTGCCGCTGCGTCTCGTGTACAGGTGCTCATCAATTTTATCGAATCCAGTTTTTATGCCTTCGATAAACCCATGCACTTTATCCGACTCCAGCTGAAAGTGAGCGTAAAAGGCATTTATGCCCGCTCCGGGTAATAAGCTGGAAATTTCAGGGTACTTAGATGGCCTCTTTTCAGTCACTGGTATTTGCATCGCATCTAGCGGACGAGAAAATAAACGTTGCAATTCTTCCAGCGAGCGGCCGAAGCGTGCTCGGAGGGCTCGATTCCGCTCCTCGGCGATACGCCTGTGAGTCAACTTGTCGCGCAATTTTTTGAGCACTTTTCTCACTCCATTTGATCGACAGCCCAATCCGCGCCCCAATAACCCAGGCTTCCGCCGATGATGCCGCCGACGAGCCCCGTGACTATGGCTCCTGGCCCTGTCTCAATGCCTACCGCAGCTCCAGCCGCAGTTCCAATCTTCGCACCGGCCCATGCTGCGCCCCAGCCGCCTGCTTGTCGAATGACTTCTTTCGTAATGGGTCTGGCACTTTTGACCTCCACGGATTGCTGTGCTGCTGCGGTCAGATCATACGCAGTAAAGAATATTCCAACCACTTGAACGACTCTGGCCGTTTTGGTCAACCCCAGAGTGAAACGGAGAGATGATTCGTTAAATACTGCGCTTGCCGGCACGGGGCGGCCATGCAGCAGCACCTCTTTGTCAATGTCTCTTGCCCAGCTGCCATAAAGCGCGATCTTCTCGGCAAGATGAGGATGCTTTAGCTCATATGCCTCAAGCAGCGCCATTATTTCGTGCGTCTCAACGATTCGCGCGCCGGCCTTCACCGCTCTATTAACATCAATGAAGATACTTCGACCACTCATCCGCGGAGACCCTTCCGGGAAGAGCGTGCTTGCGCTGGCCGAAATGTACTTTGAATTATTCATCCCAAGAACATGCTGGGGCACGGAAATCTTGGATTCCGGATACCTCGCGCTAATTCCATACTTTTCCGGGGCTAGTTCGGCCTTTATTTGCTGCTCGCTCAGATTCAGCTTCTGAATGAATCTGTCATCCGCTGATGCGTATATTTTTCTGACGAGGAAGCCATCTTTCCCAGGCTCCTCCACGACAGCGAAAAAGAATGCGCGGGCAGGCATGTAATGGCCCAGCACATCAACGCGGGAGCCATCGTTTCTATTGGTGTTGTGTTGATACTGATATGGCATATTATTTTTCCCAGCGTTCCAAAGCCGAAATTCCTACTACAACAAGGAGGGCTTCCTGCCGGTTCGTGTAGACGCGAGGGCAATCACCATCTTCATCGGATACGCCCTTGTACTCGTTACCAGACTGGTCCTTGATGTAGTACGGCACGCCCGGGATAGGACGCCCGTCCTCGTCCACAATTCGGAACTGCTCATCGTAACTTCCTCGTTCCGTGAAGTTATTGGTGTGCGAAAATCCTTCGGATCGTGCATTACCTCCGCCGCCACCCCCGTTCACTTCGATGATGAAGTCTGTTTGCGATGGCAGGACGATTGGTTTCGTTGGGCACTTGCAGTGGACGCGCGCACCGCTAACCAATACCTGCTTCCCGTCAACGTCGAAAGCCGGGTAACAGTCATTCATCACAGGCCCGCCAGCTTTGCAGGCCGGGCAGGTTGCATAGTCCCCCTCGACACCTATCGTAGTGGCATGGTGGAATGCGCTGCGCCCTGTGGCGATAAGTACGCCATCCGTGCTGGTCTTGTCCCCGTTTCGAAGCGCGTAGCGATTATCTGGCATAGCAGCCCCTCAAGCAGGCCGTGCTGCCATCCAGATAAGCCGCTACGTCGCCGGCCCGCACCAGCGTGCGTCTCTCATAGGCGAAATGGCCGGAGCAGTGAAGAACTTCGCCGCCGTCTGCTTTCTTGGTGCCTTCAAATGCTGCGACATAAATCTTTTTCGTCTTTGCGTCTTGCATCATTTTTCCTTCTGATAAATCGGTTTTTTGCCGAGTACCAATGAATCAGAAACAAAAACGGAAATCAATCGGACTCTTCTGAGTTTGCGACGATGTTTGCAAGAATTTGCAGATTGGGCGGTGCGCTGGCCGGGGCTATCTCTCGCGCGGGCAGGCAATAGACATGATCGGCGGCGAGCCGGCGTTAACAGGGGCGCTTGCGCTGTCGATCACGGGACAGCCCAGCAGGGTGCCGCTCGCGGCCAGCGTCGGAGACGCATATAGGTCTTGCGCCGAGCGACAGCCTGCTAGTTCCGGCTGAACATCGACTTCCTGATAATCGCATGCACACCCCAGTTGCCATTCACCACCTGCGTGATACCAAAATCCACTGCAACAGAGATCAGCGCAACCGCCTCGTCTTCACTCAGCCCCTTGACCGACATAAGGAAGCGGCGTGTCTTGCGGAAGGCGTCGCGCATGGCGTCGTCCAGGGTGGACTTCAGGTAGATATGGCTCTGCGCCATCTGGCCCAGTTCAGCCAGGTGGTTGGGTGAGCTGAAGCCATGCAGGATCCATTCGTCGGCGGTTTCCACCAGCGGGTAGCTCAGGTCGGCGAAGGGAGCGTCGCGATCGATCATGGTGCTCTTGTGCAGGATGAGCTGGAAGTCACCGGTGAGCGAGCATTCGATGGCCGTGCCGCACAGCTCGGAGTCTCCCTGCGAGGCATGGGGATCGCCAATCGACAGCAGGGCGCCCGGCACGGCTACCCTGAGGTAGACGCTGGCGCCCCGGGTGACGCGCCAGTTGTCCAGGTTGCCGGCGAAGCTGGAGGGCGGGATGGAGTCGATCAGGCCGTCCTGCGCCGGCGCCACGGCGATGACGCCGAAGTGGGGGCGGACCGGTATCTCGATATCGCGCAGCACGTCGTAGTTCTTGGCGATGGTGTCGTGGTCGACCGGCACGCCGGGATAGTCGATGGTCGGGTGCAGCACGCCGAACGGATCGCGCTGCGGCGTCCAGCGGAAATTGTAGACCGCGCGCGCACGGCTGTCGGCGCGTTCGCAATCGATCTCGAAGACGGTGACCACTTCGCGCTCGCGCGGCTCGGTCAGCATGTCGCGGTAATGAAAGCCCCACCAGGTCGCGGCGTTGCTGCCGAAGGCCCTGCCGGCAAAGCGCGGGTTGCAGCACGGGCGCGGGCGCACGTCCAGGATGCGCACCTCCAGCACATCGCCGGGCATGGCGCCGCGCACCGCGACCGGGCCGGTGCAGATATGCACGCCAAAGCCTTCGCCGGCGCCGCGGCCATAGACCGAGGCGTCGATGGGGCCTGCGCCGCGCCGGTTGATGTTCTTCTGCTCTGCGGTCCAGTGAAAGACGCTTTCGGCGCCGGCGTCGCCGTCGATCATGCGTTCCCGGTCGTCAGAGGCGTGCTGCGTCAGGGTTTCGATGGTGACGGTGTCGCCGGGCATGACCTCGAGCACGGGCGGCAGGTCGTGGCTGAGATAGCCCCAGTGCACGGTCTTGTCCGTGGCCTGCAGCCAGTGGTGCCGGCCTTCCGGGCGCGCGGCGTGCGAGCGGGCCTGGGTGATGGAGACGATGGTGGGCGCCGGTTGCAGGCGCGCAGCAGAGCCATCGTTCGCGGGCGCGCCAGGACTGGTGGGAGCACGTTTCGCATGGGCCGGAAGCCCGCGGGAGACATTCTGCGGTGGGCGATGCTCGGGCGTGTTCGCCGTCTGCTCACGGTAGGCGCGGGGCGAGATCCCGAACTGTTCGCGAAACGCGTGGCTGAAGTGCGAAGGGTCGTTGAAGCCCCAGCGATAGCAGATGTCGGAGACCGAGAGCTTGTCGTACTGGTGGTTCGCCAAGTCGGCCCGGCATCGCTCGAGCCGGCTGGTGCGCAGGTAGGCGGAAAAGCTGCTGCCGGATTTCTCGAAGAGCTTCTGCAGGTAGCGGGCCGACATGCGCTCGTCCGCGGCGATGGCGGCGAGGCTGAGTTCCGGCTCGGCAAGGCGTGCGTCGATGCGGCTGCAGACGCGCGCAAAGACGGCCGCGCGCGAGGGCGTCATGTCCGGCGGTGCGCTGGGCTGGCTGTCGGCCAGCGCGGCGTCAAGGCAGGCGGTGATGGTGTTGTCGAAGGGCTGGATGGCCTTGGCGTTTGCGGACACGATGGTGTCGAAGCTGGCCGCCATGGACTGGAGCAGGCGGGCAAACAGTTCCGCCGAGTCGCCGCTCAGCACCAGCGCGGAGCGAGGCAAGGGGGCCGTGATGCGTGCGCTGAGCAAGGCCTGGCCGATATGCACGATCAGCATGCGGAAGCTGGTGGCCAGGGCCAGCCTGCGGGCGGCGTGTTCCGGCACGCAGACCACCTGCCCCGGCCGCAGCGGTTCACGCAGTTCCGGCGCAGCGAGGTGCGCTTCGCCTTCGGTCAGCATCAGCAGCATCAGGCCGCGGCCGTCGCCGCTGGTGATGGCCAGCGTCTGGGGGACCGATGCAATGCAGGTCAGCTCGATGCCCGCGGGGGTGGTCCGCGACTCGATCGTGCCGTGCAGGGTGTGATCGGCGCACAGGCTTTCGCAATGCAGGCGTGCGGCGCGGAGTTCGTCACGCCAGGCTGCGCCGCGCCGGTTGTGTGGATAGGCTTCGGTGGAAAAACGCAAAAGGTGCAATTGAACCTCCCTGGCATCACGCTGCAACAGCGAAAACGGGCGGACATTGCTGTCCGCCGCGCATCCAAAGCATTTCCTGCGAAGGCCAGGCCCTCCGCTAGCCGAACAGCAACTGCCCCCGCATCGCGGCCACCAGTACGAATCCCGCGAACGTGCCAAAGATGGCGAAGATCCCGCCGAGCACGTTCGGGGCCGGTATCGGTGCACGTACCGCAGTGTAGATAACGCCGGTCACCAAGCCAACGGCTGCGGCCTGCAGCTCGGTGCTGCCCAATGCAATTTCCACCATGTCATTCCCCAATCTCATGAGTTGCGCGTGATTCAGCGGCTTTCCGGCGGCCGCCCGAAGGCGATGGTCCTGCGCCATGCGTGCACGATCAGATAGCCGATGTAGGTGAAGAGGATGGCGCAGATCCCGCCGGTGACGTTTGGCGCGGGGATCGGCAGGTTCAGCCAGGAATACAGCGTGCCGGTGACCAGGCCGACAATCAGTGCAACCAGCTCGTTGCGTCCGATGTAGACGTATTGCATGTGGCGCTCTCCCTTTGTATTGAGTTGACGGCTCAGCCCTTGTCCTTGGGCGGGAAGATCGAGCGCGGCATGGTGCAATGGATGCCCTGGGTGCCATCGACGACCTGCGTCACGCCGAAGTCAGCCGAGACGCTCATGAGCGAATAGGCATCGTCGCGCGAGAGTCCCTGTTGCTCGGTCAGCAGGTGGATCATGTCGCGGGCCGCGTTCTTGCCGGCTTCATCCAGGTCTTCATGGAAGCCATGGACGACCCAGCAATCCGGCGTTTCCAGCAGCGGCGACGGGAAGTGAAAGTCCTTGCGCAGGACGACCTGGAACAGGACGTTCAATGAGGCCTCGATGGCGGTGCCGCTGATCTCGCCGTCGCCTTGCGAGATATGCGGGTCGCCGATCGAGAACAGCGCGCCGTCGACCTGGACCGGGTAGTACATGGTGGCGCCCGCGCCGATGCGCCAGTTGTCGATATTGCCGCCATGCAGGCCGGGCTCGACGGTGGTGACGCGGCCGCGCGCGTCGGGCGCGACGCCAGCGGTGCCCAGGTGCGGGCGCACGGGAACCCGCACACCGGCCAGCGCCGGCTGCCGGCAGCATTCCCGCTCATCCACGAGCTTGCCGGGGATGGTCATCTTGCCGGGGTAGTCGAAGGCGTACAGGGCATGCGCGGTGTTGGAGCGCTGGTCCAGCTCATAGATGGTGACCCGCTCCTTCTCGAACTCTTTGTACAGCTGGCCCCAGTGCGCCGCGGCATTCGCCCCGAAACGGAAGCGCGGAATCATCTGCAGGTAGCGCACCTCCAGCACGTCGCCGGGCTTGGCGTCTTCGACATAGATAGGGCCGGTCATGATGTGCACGCCGGGGTTGCGGTCGTCGTGGGGAATCGCCCGGAAGATCTCGCGAATGGCGTCGTCCATCATCAGGTCGGGGGCATCGCCGGCATGGTGGGTTACCGCTTCGGCGCGGATGAGGTCGCCGCTTTTCACGGTCAGGGCGGGCGCCTTGGCGGCATCGAAGTAGCCCCAGTGGACGGTCTCGGGGCGGGCGGGCAGGTCGTGCAGCATGTTGTCTCCTATGTTTTCTTGCAGCCGTGTCCGCAGCCGTTCACCCGGTGAGCGGCTGGATTCGATGAGGTAATCAGGGACACTGGCTATGCGTGGCAGGCGGGGTATGCCTGGTACCGCGCGGCAGTCCTGCAGGCGCCGCGCGGTGAGTCAATACTAGGGACAGGGCGTTGCGGGGCAGTAGGGCGATTCACCCCAAACTCTTGTGTTGCTGCGTACTAAGGTAAACCCGCTGCACGATGCCGGGTCGCGGCGGGCTGTTAATTCCTGGTTGACATCGTGTCAACGATCTATGGAATTGTCGACAACGCCTTGACAGTGCGGAAGCCCGGCAGAGCCAGGGGCTGATGCTGAGGATGGCAGGGGCCCTGGGCATGGATGCCGCGCAGGTTGCGGGGCTGAAGGCCGCCGGGGGGGGGTGTAAGTCGCTGTGCGGCGCCGGCGCAATGCCGGCGCCTGCTATTGCTATTGCGATGGCGCCTCGGGCCATTTCCCCTTGCGGGGAAAGCGCATATCGAACTCGGTGAACACGTGCTCCTCGGAGCGGCAGCTGATGCTTGCCCCCCAGCTGTTCAGCACCTTCTGGCAAAACGCCAGTCCGATGCCGGTGCCGCGATGTGCCGGGTAAGAGAAGAAGGGCTGGAACATCCGGGCCAGCACTTGCGGCGGCACGCCCGTGGCGGTGTCGCGGAACACCACATGGACGGCGTCGGGCCGGACCTCGCAGCGGATATGGATGGTGCCCTTGCCGGCCCGCTTGGTCGCTTCCAGCGCGTTCTTCAGCAAGTTGGTCGTGACCAGCCCGAACAACTGGGCGTTGCCCATCACGTAGGCGGGGCCAGGCAGGTCGACGGTGACCAGATCCAGGTCGCTGTGCTCGAACGGAAACCGGCCGACAGCGTCGCGGATCACACCGCCCAGTTCGAACAGCTCCTGCGTGGCGTTGTCCGGGTTCTTGGAGTTGGCGACCAGCAGTTCAATGCTGTTGCTGATATGGGCCAGGTCTGATTCCATCCGGGCCACGGCCTGCATCAGGCCGTCGCGCTGCGGCGTGTCCTGGTCCAGGGCCGCCGGCAGCCGCGCCTTGAGGCCCCTGGCAGTCATGGCCAGGCTGGTCAGCGGCGTGCGCAGTTCGTGCGCGACGGTGGCCAGCGCGGCGGCCATCCCGCGCCGCTTCTGTTCGGCCAGCAGCTGGCGGTCCATCTTGATCACCACCAGCACCGCGATGACAAAGCCGATCACCGGCAGCTGCAGCAGTACCGGCTCCCACGGGATTCCGCCCATGGAGTTGCCCGCCAGCACGAACAGCGCAATGGCTGCCGCGGCCCCTGAGAACAAGGCAATGGTCGCGAACGCGGTGTTGAAGTGATACAGGATCACCACCGCGATGATGACCGATTCGGCCCACACCATGGAGCCGCCATTCTCCAGGTAGAAGAAGATAAAGGCGAACGGCAGGCCTATGGTAATGGCAAAGAGCGCATAGGGCGGCAGCCAGCGCCGGTCCGAGAAGGCGGAGGCGAACAGCAGCGGCACGAACAGCGCGGTGCAGACCAGGCGCAGCCAGAGGTTTTCATAGGGCTGCGGGAAGATGTAGGACCAGATCACGTAGTACAGCGGGTGTCCGATCACGCCCAGCGCCCCCACCATCTGGATCCGGCGCAGCCGGATGACGCTTTCCTCGTCCAGCAGGGTGGCCCGCGCGGCGGTCTCGAACACGGTCTGCCACGCATCGCGGGCGACGCCGGCAAGTGAGGTGCGGCCGTCTTCCGCTTGCGCTACCTTTGCATCCATCTCCAGGACTACTCCTCGCGGGAGCCTGCCAGCGGCCCGCTTGTGGGATTTTGAGACTTGCGCCGGGCCCGGCGCGTCGAGGACCATTCATCCAGCCGGACTTCGTCGCGGATGCTGGCGAGCACGCCGACCAGGCGGTCGATTTCATTGGCGGCAAGTTTCGCATGCAGCGTAAGTCGCATCAATGCCCGATTCTTCGGTGTTGCCGGCGCACAGAATACCGCGCCGAAGATCCCGCGGCTCTGCAGCGCATCGCGCAGCACCTTGACTTGCGGCTCGCTTCCCGCCTCCAGGCCGATGATCTGCTCGGAGCCTTCGCTGATGTTGTAGCCCAGTTCGGCAATCGCAGCCCGGGTGTCGCGAGTGATGGCGTGCAGGCGCGCACGGCGCTCATCCGCCGTGGCGACGAAATCCGTCACGGCATCGAACCACGCAACCTCATGGCGCAGCAGCCCGGAACTGAAAATGGCCGGCCGGGACTCAACCGCGAAGAAGTCCTTGAAGTCGGTCGAACAGGCAACATAGCCGGCGCGGCCGGCAAACGCCTTGGCCAGCGAGGCCGTGCGGAAGTGTACGCGCTCGGACAGCCCGAGCGCGCGCACCAGGCCGCCGCCAGACGGCCCATGGGTGCCGAGCGAGTGCGACTCGTCCACCACCAGCACGCAGCCAGACGCCTCCGCCAGGTCGACATAGTCCTCCAGCGGCGCCACGCTGCCGGTGGTGCTGTAGACCGAGTCCACCATGATCACGCCCGGGCCGAAGCGCTCAAGCTGGCGGCGCACGTGCTCGCAATCGTTGTGGCGCACCGGCACGGCCTGCGCGCCCGCGGCGATGATGCCCTCCCACAGGGAGGCATGCCCGTTCATGTCGATATAGACCGGAATGCCGGGGCCGGCAATGCACTGCACCAGGCCGACGTTGGCGGCCCAGCCGGACTGGGCGATCAGCCCGTCCTCGGCCTGCATCAGGTCTGCGATCTTGCGCTCGACGCGCCGCTGCGGGGTGTCGCCGTGCTGGAACACGGACGACATCAGCAACTCCGGCTCTTCATTGAGGAAGGCCCGCGCCTGCGCCTGTACCAGAGAGGTCTCGCCGAGCAGGCAGAGATAGTCGTTGCTGCTCAGGTGCAGTGCATCGGGCCCGGGAGTGCGTCCGTGAAGCAGATGATCGCCGCCCCAGAGCTTGCCCATCCGCTCGTCGAAATGTTGTGCCATCCGCGCCGTGATCCATGGCGGCAGAGTGGGGGCTTTGGCGCGAGAGGCGTGGCGCATCGAGTGCGGAGGCTCGGCTTCGGAGAACATCGGCTTTCCTTCTACAGGTCGGGTAATCAGTGAGATCGGTGGCAAGGCTCTGCATGGCGGTTGCGGCAAAAAGCTGCCGTCCGCGCGCGACGCGGCCGCACCCAGTCCTTCCGGCGAGGTGCCATTGCTGACAAGTCGGGGGAGTCCTGTTGACGTAGCGACCACTGTGCCAGCCTTAATCAGCGATTGTGACCGGACTTCCACCAATCCAACGTCCGTTTGGAGTGGGGGGTGCCGGGTTGAGACAGCCGCGTCGTGGCCGCACCTTCGCCGGCCGATAGGCCGATTTCTCACTGTAAAATGCCTTTAGCATCACTTATGTGATGCTTGCGCTACCTGTTGCGCCGGTCCTTGAAGCCGGACCGGGCGTGACTCGCGCTTGGCGGGACCTTGTCAGGCCCGGGACTGCCGAATGCTCATCATCAGTTTTGGTGAAGAATGCCCTTTTTGCACGCCCTGTTTACAGGCAGGCGGCTGCGGCAGCGCGCCATAGCCAGGAAGCGGGGCAACATGGGACTTGGCACCGAGGGCGGGAGACAAGGGGACTGCCAGGTACGCAGGTTGCGGCCGGCGGAAATTGCCGCCAGCGTGACCTGGCTGGCGGCGTGTGGGGGAGGGGGGCTTCGGAGAGAGGGCGCTGCCCATGGCGCTTCCAGGCTGGTGCCTTTGGCGCAGGGGTACAGGGCAGCAGCGTGCTGCGACGCTTGTGTCGGGGGCGCCTTACGCCTGGCCTGCCTCGTCGATCAGCGCGGAAACGTCGACGATATACATCTGCCGCTCGGAGTCGTGGATCGAATCGATGCACACGTGCCGCCCGTCGCGGCTCCAGCGTGGATGCAGGTCGCAGCGGTTTTCCTTCTTCAGGACCGGGCTGGTGTAGTAACTGCCCAGGTCATGGCGCACGCCCTGCGCCATGTCGAAGAGAAACAGCACGCGCTCGTTGGTGTGCGCGTCGGGATAGGTGTCGCTGAGCAGCCAGCGCTTGTTGGTGGGCGAGAAGGTCATGTGACCGTTCTCGGTCAGGATGCCGTCGCCGATGACTTCAACCTTGCCGCCGGGGCTGTCGTGGTAGAGGTGGTAGTGGATGCTGCCCGCGTGCGGTCCCCACACGATGATATTGCTATCGTCTTGCCAGAGCGGATGGGAGATCTGGTACTCGGACTTCTCATAGTCGAAGGTGCCGACCGCGTTCGGATCGAAATCTTCGGCAAGCTGCGGCAGCGGATGGTCGGAGCATTCGAGCAAGCGCATGTCGCTGCCGTCCGGATTGACCGTGATCAGCCGGTGCAGGAAGCAGGTTTCGTCCTCGACCCGTTCGGTCCAGCGGTGCAGCAGCAGCACACGCGATGAGGACGGGTTAATTTCGATGTGGCTGACCCAGTGGATGGCCTTGTCCATCGAGGCGCGCGGATTGAAGTTGCGCAGATCAGCGTAGCTCACGACCAGGCGCGTCTGGCCGGTGCGCAGGTCCATGTAGTGGATGCCGTCGTCGGCGGGCGCATTGTCCAGCGCGGGCTGGGTGCCGTGGTCGCTGTAGCCGATGGTCTGGTGCGTGACGTAGAGGCGGCGGTAGTCCACGCACAGTGCATAGCGGCTGTCCGGCGCGACCACATAGACCGGCATCGGCAACTGGCGCGCTTCACCGGTGTCGAGGTTGAAGATGGTGGCGCCCAGATTGGGATAGAAGGCCTTCGCGTCCTGGGTGCGGCAGTTGTAGACAAGCTGGCGCTGTGCTTCGCCATCCAGCCATTGCAGCTGCGAGCCCATCTGCCAGTTCCAGGCGGTAGTTACCCCCACGCGATGGAAGCGGTCGTTGTCCTGCAGGTCGAAGTAGCCGATCTCGGCAACCAGGTCGGGGGTCAGGTCGGCATCGGCCATCGGCACGCGCTGCGCCAGCAGGTAGCGGCCGCTGCGGTCCCAGTTGGTCTTGTTGTAGTAGCCGAAGAAGTGATGAGGCTCGCCCGCGCCGACGCGGCGGCAGGGCAGCGGCTTGGCAATGATGCGTTCCGTTGACATGAAGCGTGTGTGTCCGTGTTGAAGCTGAAGTCTGGAAGGGGCAATGGCTGGCCGCGCGGCCAGCCATGAAGGGGGCGTGTCCGTGCGCGGATGGAAGCCGCTTATTCGGCGCTGATCCTGCCCTTCAGGATCACCTGGTCCCAGCGCACTTTCTCCGCGGCGACGAACTTCTGCGCGGCATCGCGCGTATTGGCCACCGGGGTCATGCCCTGCTCTTGCAGTCCCTGCCGGAACTCCGGCGTGGCCACGATCTGGCGGATATCGGCGTTGAGCTTGTCCGCGATCGCATCGGGCACCCTGGCGCCAACCGCAACCGTGGTCCAGGAAGTCGCCACGAACGACGGGTAGCCGGCTTCGCTGGCAGTGGGCACATCGGGCAGCGCGGCCGAGCGGGTCTTGCCGGTCACCGCCAGCGCCTTGAGCTTGCCGGAGCGGATATAGGCCAGCGTGGTGGGCGGATTCTCGAACATCATGTCGATCTGGCCGCCGAGAAGATCCGTCATGGCCGCGGAGCTGCCCTTGTATGGCACGTGCGTGATCGGGGCATTGGCATTGAGCCGGAACAGCTCGCCCATCATGTGCACCGAGGAACCGACGCCGGCCGAGCCGAAGGTCCGCGTGTCTGGCTGCTGGCGCGCCAGGCTGGCCAGTTGCTGCAGGTTGTTCACCGCCAGCTTCGGGTTGACCACCACCACGTGCGGCATCTCGGCCAGCACCGTCACGACCTTGAGGTCGGTGGCGGGGTTGTAGTTCAGCTTCTTGAAGGTGGCATAAGTGGCATGCAGGCCCAGCGAGCCCAGCAGCAGCGTGTAGCCGTCGGGCGCCGCATCGACCACGGCCTTGCCCCCGATATGGCCGCCGGCGCCGGGCCGGTTCTCGACCACCACCGATTGCTTGTAGAGCTTGCCCAGCCGGTCGGCCAGCATGCGTGCCTGCAGGTCCGAGCTGCCCCCGGCGCTGAACGGCACGATGATCCGGATCGTGTGGTCCGGATAGCCCGGCTGGGCGAGCGCGCTGCCCGTGCCGGCGATGGCCAGCACGGCCGCAACGATCGCGCGTTTCCAAACATTCCGGGGTGAATGCCGCTTCATCAACTTTCTCCTTGGGTTCTGGTCCTGCCGTCTTGGAAGCGGCAATGCGAAGCGAGTGTAGAGGAGGGGTTGGCATTCTGAATAATTCTTTGTTCAATGCACCCTATGCAGATTTGATATACATTGCCCGACGCGCCCGTCCCTTGCCGATGCCATGTCCCGTCCCCTGAATTTCCGCCAGATCGAGGCGTTCCGCGCGGTCATGCTGACCGGAACCACGACCGCGGCCGCTGCCATGCTGCATACGACCCAGCCGTCGGTGAGCCGATTGCTGGCCCAGATGCAGGCGGCGACTGAACTGAAGCTGTTCGATATCCAGAAGGGCCGGCTGCGGCCGACGCAGGAAGCGCGGCGCCTGTTCGACACGGTGCAGAACCACTTCCAGGGGCTGGCGCGGATCGAACAGGACGTGGCGGTGCTGCGCAAGTCCGGCACCGGCGTGCTGCGTATCGGTTGCACGCCTTCACTCGGGCTGGGGGTGATGCCCAAGGTGATCCGGCCGTTCACCGAGCGCCACCCGGACGTGCATATCAGCCTGCAAACGGTCGGCGGGCACCAGTTGCGCGAAGGGTTGCTGCATGGACTGTACGACCTGGTGCTGACCACCAGCGAGATCGATCATCCGCACCTGGATGTCAACGTGGTGCATCAGTCGGGGGCGGTGTGCGTCATGCACCCGGAACACGCGCTGGCGGCGCGCGACACCCTTCGCGTGCGCGACTTGCGCGGGCAGTTCCTGATCCTGCTGAACGCAGACGATGCGCTGCACCTGGCGGTGCAGCGGCTCATGCAAAAAGCCGGCGTCGAGCCGTCGGCGACCATCGAGACCACTTACTCAGGCACGATCTGCACGATGGCGGCCGAAGGGGCGGGCATAGGGATCGTCAATCCCTATGTCGCGGCTGTATTCGGACACGGCTTGCGGGTGGTGCCGCTCGCACCGCGCTGCCCGGTGGAGGTGCGCATGGCGTTCTCCGGGCATTCCGCGCCATCGGAGATCGCGGAGGAATTCGCGGCGCTGCTGGCGGCGCATTTTCGCGTGCGCTCGCCGCTGGCGGAGAAGGCGGGGCGGGGGCGGGGCTGAAGGCCCCGGGCAGTCGCTCAGTCCAGCGACACGCCGAGCTTGCGGATCAGTTCGCCCCAGCGCGTACGCCCCGCGGCCAGCCATTGCGCTGCCGCCGCGCCGTTGCTCGTCTGCGGCCGCACGCCCTGTGCCAGCAGCTTCTTCTGGAAATCCGCGTCCGCGAAGACGGTCTTGAGCTGCTGCTCCCAGCGCGCACGGATGGCCGCGGGCGTGCCTGAGGGCAGGAACATGACGAAGGCGAACTCGGCATCGAAGTTGGCGATGCCGGTCTCTGCCACCGTCGGCACGTCCGGGAGCAAGGGGTCGCGCTTGAGGCCGGACACCGCAAGCGCGACCAGCTTGCCGCCCTTGATGTATTGCACGGCGGTCGGCGTGGCCAGGAATCCTGCCGGTACCTGACCCGCGAGCACGTCGCTCAGCGCTGGCGCATTGCCCTTGTAGGGGACATGGGTGCCCCGGATCTGCGTGCGTGCCTTCAGCATCTCGAACACAATATGGCCCGGCGATGCTACGCCAGCCGATGCATAGGACAGGTCTTTGTCCTTGCCGGCAGCCAGGAACTGCTTCAGGTCGCGGATTTTCAGGCCGGGATGCGTGACCAGCACCTGATTGAAGGTGCCGGCCAGGCCAACCGGCTCCAGGTCGCGGACCGGGTCGAACGACATCTTGCGATAGGCGAACGGATTGACGGTGACAACGGTGTCAGTCGACATCAGCAACGTGTAGCCGTCCGGCGTCGCATGCGCGACGGCTTCGGCACCGATGTTGCCGCCGGCGCCGGAGCGGTTCTCCACCACGACCGGCTGCTTCAGGTCGCGCCCGGCACGCTCGGCAATGAGCCGTGCCACGGTGTCGAGCGGGCCACCTGCAGGAAAGTTGACGATCAGGCGGACCGGCTTGGCCGGGTAGGCATCCTGCGCGCAGGCGGGGACCGCGGCCGCCAGCATGGCTGCGGCGATCAGTATTCTGAAGGGACGGCGTGTCATGGTTGTCTCCGTGGATATTGTTGTCATGGGGTGCTGCCGCTGGTGGCGCGGGCGGACCCGATTCAGGCAAGCGCGGTCGGATTGGGGCTGGCGTCGCTGTGCGAGATCATCGTGACCAGCAGCTGGTGCAGCAGCGCCTGGCGCGTGCTTGCCAGCGCTGGCGCATCCCACAGGTTGTGCGATTCGGTTGGGTCGGTTTCAAGGTCGTAGAGTTCGCCCCACGGCGCGCCTTCGTACACACTGAGCCGATAGCGCGCGGTTTGCAGCGTCCGCATGCGCGTGCGCATCGGGAAGCCGAACATGGTGCGCTGGTTCTCTTCCTCGATCAGCAGGGCTTCCCGCGGCAATGCCTCGCCGGCGATGGCGGGCAGCAGCGACAGGCCTTGCATGCCGTTGTAGGGCGCGCAGCCCGCGCGCGCGAGGATCGACGGCGCGATATCGATGCTCGAGCACAGTGCCTGGCTGCGCGCGGCGCGGGCATCGGTGGCTGTGCGCGCTGCGGGTTCCGACCAGATCAGCGGCGTGCGGATCAGGCCCTGGTAGTGCAGCGGTCCTTTCCAGAGCAACTGGTGATCGCCGAAGAAGTCGCCATGGTCGCTGGTGAACAGGACCACAGTGTTGCGATCCAGGCCGAGCGCGGCCAGGTGCGCCATCACGCGGCCGATGGTGTCGTCGATATGCGCGATCGAGCCATAGTTCAGCGCCAGCGCTTCGCGGGCCTCGCGCGCCGTGCAGGCGAACATCGCCGGCGTATGCTTGACGGCGCGGCCGGCGTCGCGCTGCGCGTGCATCCAGCGCAGATGCGGCGGCGCCAGCGCCGGATCGGCGTCGAACGAGGGCGGCAGGGTCATGTCCTCGGGCCGGTACATGTCCCAGAAGCGGCCGGGTGGCGTGAACGGGTGATGGGGATCCGGAAACGAACACTGGATCATGAAGGGGGCGTCCTCCTGCGCGTATTGCCCGAGCAGGTCAATGGTGCGATCGCCGATCCATGCCGTGGTCGACAGCGTTTCCGGTACGCGCGTGCGCCAGGCCTGCCGCGCTTCGGCCAACACATAGCCAGGCGTCGGGATGGCATGCTCCTGGCCGCAGGCGCGCGCTACTTCGGGATGGCGCTGCTCCAGCCAGCGCCGGTAATGCCCGCCGGCCGTGTCGCCATGGTCGGTCACCAGCTGCACGTCGGCAAAGCCGTAATACGGCAGGGACATGGCGAAGTCAGGATCGTCGCGCCAGGCCGGTCCCCATTCCTGGTCGAAGCGCCCGCTTTCAGGCCGGCGCGCTTCGCCCTCCGTGCGCGGATCGCCGGGACGTGGCCAGACGGGCGCAAGGCCGGTCATGTTCTGCAGATGCGATTTGCCGACCAGCCCCGTGCGATAGCCGGCATCGCGCAACCGCTCGACAAACGTCGTCTGTGACAGCGGCAAGGGAATGCCATTGTGGCGCGCGCCGTGTACCGACGGCATGCGCCCGGTCATCAGCGATGCGCGGTTCGGCATGCAGATCGGCGAGGCCACATAGCAGCGCTCTGCCACCCAGCCGTGGCTGCCGAGCCGGTCGATATTGGGCGTCTGCACCACGGCGTTGCCATAGATGCCGAGATGGTCGGCGCGATGCTGGTCGGTGATGAACAGCAGGAAATTGGGGCGGGCGCTGGCGGGAATGCTGGACGGGGGCATGGCAATGGCGGCTTGCGGGGGATGGAAAAATTATTGCATCGTCCGCGATTCCATTGAAATGATTAATATGACCTCTGCTATAACCTGAAACTCATACCATGGACTGGACCCAACGGATGCGTATCCGCCAGCTGCATGTGCTGGTGGCGCTACATGAAACCCGCAATGTCAGCCGTACCGCTGCGCGCCTGAACATGACCCAGCCAGCCCTGTCGCGCTGGCTGGCCGAGCTGGAGAGTGAACTGGGGGTGGCGCTGTTCGAGCGGCATTCGCGCGGCCTGGTGCCGACCCGCTTCTGCGAAGCGCTGGTCGTACATGCCCGCACCATCCTCAATGAGATCGAACGCACCCAGGCCACCATTCGCGTGATGGCAGAAGGCGCGGCTGGGCAACTGGCGATCGGCGCGACGCCAACCGTATCGGTCGACCTGCTGCCGTCGGCGATCAGCCGGTTCCGCGAGCGCTTTCCCGATGCCCACCTGACGCTGGCAGAGGGCACCGTCGAAGACATGCTGCCGGCCCTGCGCGAAGGACGGCTGGACTTCGTCATGGGGCGTACCGAAGTGCAGGGCATCGACGGCGAGCTGCGCTGCGACCTGCTATATCCGGAGACCATCCGCGTGATCGCCGGCCCCACGCATCCGCTCGCGCGCAAGCGCAAGGTCGGGTGGGCGGATACGCGCGCCTATACCTGGGTGGGGCCGCCCGTGACCAGCCAGATCCGGCGCGAGCTGGACTACGAACTGGCACTGGCCGGCGAACCCGCCCCATGCGTGCGGATCGAGAGCGCGACGTTGCTTGCCAACGTGTCGCTGCTGCAGCAGGGAGAACTGCTGGCCGTGATGTCAGGCCGGATGGCAGCGTTCTTCAGTCGCCTGGGGCAGGTGGCGATATTGCGGCTGCCATACCGGCGCGAGGGCATGGTCGGCGTGCTCCGGCGCCGGGACACCGAGCAGACGCCGCTGCGGCAGGCGTTCATGGACGCGCTGGCTGCCAGCGCGCACGGATAGTCAGATAGTCAGCAAGGACGCAATCCGGCTACCGCGCCGGTTGCCTCGCATCTGGCTCAGGCCCACTCCCCTCCAGCGCCGCCCCACGCGCCTCCATCGTCCTGCGCGCAATATTGAGCTGGTGGATCTGCGTCGTGCCTTCATACAGCCGGAACAACCGCACATCGCGATAGAAGCGCTCGGCCACGGTGCGTGCCATATACCCGCTGCCGCCGAACACCTGCACCGCGCGGTCGGCCACGCGGCCGGACATTTCGGAGGCGAACAGCTTGCACATCGACGCCTCCATGGTCACGTCCTCGCCGGCGTCGCGCTTGCGCGCGGTGTCGAGCACCAGTGCGCGGGCGGCGTGCAGTTCCGTATTGCTGTCGGCGATCATCTGCTGCACCAGCTGGTAGTCCGCGATCGGCTTGCCGAACTGCCGGCGCTGCGCCGCGTAGCGGACCATCTCGTCGACCAGCCGGATGGCGGGCCCCACGCACAGGCCGGCCAGGTTGATGCGCTGCTTGTTGAGCGCCTTCATCGCCGTCTTGAAGCCGACATTGGGTTTGCCGCCGACGATGGCGCTGGCCGGCACGCGGCAGTCCTTCAGGTAGACATCGCCCACCGGCGAGCCGTGCTGTCCCATCTTGCGTTCCGGTTCGCTGGTGCTGAGGCCCGGGGTGCCGCGCTCGATCAGGAAGGCGCTGATGCCATGGGCTCCCGGTGTATCGGGATTGGTGCGGGCGAACACGGTGAACAGGTCGGCGATCGGCGCATTGGTGATAAAGCACTTGCTGCCGTTCAGCACGTAGTGATCGCCGTCTTGCCTTGCGGTGGTTTGCAGTGATGTCGCATCGGAGCCGGCTTCCGGTTCGGTCAGCGCAAAGCAGCCGGTCACCTTGCCGGAGGCCAGTTGCGGCAGGTAGCGCTGCCGCTGCGCTTCGGTGCCGTCGGCCACCAGCGATTCGGAGGCGATCCCGGTATTACCGCCGAAGCGGGCACGGAACACGGTGGCGGCCTGCGAGACCTCGATGTTCACCAACGCCAGCTCCTCGGTGGTCAGCCCTGCGCCACCGTACGCTTCGGGGATGCTGTGGCCGAACAGGCCGAGGCGGCGCATCTGTTCGACCACGGGCTCGGGGATGACATCGGTGCGGTCGATCTCCGCCTCTAGCGGGATGCAGGTTTCGAGCACGAAGCGGCGGATATCGGCAAGCAGCGCTTGCTGGCGGGCGGAGTCGCGGATCATGGAATGTTTCCGGTAGGTTGGATGAGCGTGTGCGGCTACTGTGCCGTGATGCCGGCGGTCTTCAGCACGCCGGTCCATTTCTTGGTTTCCGTGTCCAGGAAGCGGTCGAATGCGGCGGTGGATTGCGGTGCCAGGTCCATGCCGAGTTCGGCCAGGCGGCGTGCCGTGGCGGGGTCCGCGGTGGCCTGCGCGGCGGCCTCGGCCAGCTTGCGCACCACCGCGTCCGGCGTGCCCTGCGGCGCGACCAGGCCGAACCACCCGCCCACTTCATAGCCGGGCAGGCGCGCGGCCTCGGCCACGGTGGGCACGTCGGGCATCACGGCTGAGCGTTTTGCCGAAGTCACCGCCAGCGCGCGCAGCTTGCCGCTTTGCACCTGCTGGCGGGCAATGGCCGAGGTCAGCGCCATCATCGAGACGCGCGCGCCCAGCAGGTCGCTCATGGCCTCGGGCTGGCCCTTGTAGGGCACGTGGGTGAGCTTCACTTGCGTCATCTGCGCCAGCAGTTCGGCCGACAGATGGTTCGAGGTGCCGACGCCCGCGCTGGCGTAGGTCAGCGTGCCGGGCTTGCTGCGCGCGGCGTCGAGCAGTTCAGGCAGTGTGCGCAGCGGCGACGAAGCCGGCACCACGATCACGTTGGGTACGGCACCAATGCCCGCCACCGCGCGGAAGTCCTTGCCGCTCTTGCCCTGGATCGACGGGTTCAGCATCGGCCCGACCACATAGCTGGGGCTGACCGCCAGCAGCGTATAGCCGTCGGCGGGTGACCGGGCGACGAAGTCCGCGCCGATGGCGCCGCCGGCGCCGGTCTTGTTCTCGACGATGACGGGCTGCTTCAGTACCTTGGCCATGTTCTCCGCGGTGATGCGGGTGACGGAGTCGACCACACCGCCCGCCGAGAACGGCACGATGATCCGTATCGGGTGGTCCGGGAAGCGCGCCGCATTGTCAGGGGCGGCCAGCACTGGCAGCGGCATCAGCGCGGCGCAGGCCAGCATGCCGGCAGCGAGCCGGCGCAACGGTTGGATGGCATCCATCTTGTCTCCTTGGGTTGCCTGCGCCGGGGGATTTCCCGCGGCGCGGTTTCATGCGGGCCTCTGGCGGGCCGCTTGTCATGCCGGCGACATCGCCGGCAGAGTGCATTGCTGCGTCCTGCCGGCTAGCGCGCGCAGCTCAGTTCGATCTGCCGCACCGCCTCGCGCAGCCTTGGCGCCACCTCGCGCTCCAGCATGTTGTCGCGGTTGCGCGATGCGGCGATGGTGCAGTTCAGCGCAAACGGGTCTTCGTGCAGCGACTGGCGCACGGGTGCCGCGATCGCGTGGATCTCTGGCCGCCACTCGCCGCGGCTCAGGCAGTAGCCGTGGGCGCGGAAATGCTTCTGGTCGTCCGCCCACATCTGGCGCTCAACGTTGAAGCGCTCCGGATCGTCCACGCGCAGCCGGTTCAGCAGCGCCGTGCGCTCGTCTGCGCTGCAGGCCAGCAAGATCGCGCGGCCGATCGCGCTGGCCAGCAGCGGCCGGGTGCTGCCGATGTCCGGCTGGTAGAGGTTGCCGGGATCCAGCCGGCAACTGTCCACGTACACCACCGACAGCCGCTCGCGCATGCCCAGGTTCACCGTGCAGCCGGTTTCCCGCGCAATGGCCTCCATATAAGGCCGCGCCACCTGGCGGATCGCCAGCCCGGCCAGCATCGGGTAGGCCAGCGCCAGCACGCCGGCGCCCAGCCGGTACTTCTGGTTGCCGGGCACGCGGCTCAGGAAGCCGAGCAGCCCCAGCGTGTAGGTCAGCCGCGACACCGTCGCCTTGGGCAGCCCCGTGCGCGCCACGATGTCCTGGTTGCCCAGCACCGGGCTGGACGGCGTGAAGGCACGCAGCACCTCCAGCCCGCGCGCCAGGTTGGTGGCGAACTGGCGGTCGGTGGCCAGTGCATCCTCGCTGGCCAGGCCGGGCAGGGGCAGGTGTTCCGGGTTGCGGTCCATGCTGTGCGGTGGTTGCTTGGGTTCCATGCTGGGATCCGGGAATGGGGGCGTCAATGTTGTAGCACGACAGTTCCGCACAGCGAAACCGTGCTTGCATCCGGGCAAGCCGCCTGCCACCTTGCAGCAGACGCCAATGCCGCCGGAGGCCCGCCATGCAAGACCAGGACACACACGCTGTATCGCCAGACGCACACTGCACGGGCCCGCTGGCCGGACTGCGCATCCTGGACATGGCCACCGTGGTGGCCGGCCCGTTTTCCGCCACGCTGTGTGCCGACATGGGCGCCGATGTGGTCAAGCTGGAGCTGCCCGACGGCAGCGATCCGCTGCGCGGGCTTGAACCGGTTACCGAGGACCACGCCCTGTACTGGAAGGTGACCAACCGCGGCAAGCGCGGCATCTCGCTCGACGTGCGCACGCCGCGCGGCCGCGAGATCTTCCTGCGCTTGCTGCCCCAGTTCGATGTGCTGGTCGAGAACTTCCGCACCGGCACGCTCACGCGCTGGGGGCTGGATCTCGACACCCTCCATGCGGCCAACCCGAAGCTGATCGTGCTGCGGCTGACCGGCTTCGGCCAGACCGGGCCCGATGCGGCGCGGCCCGGCTTTGCCCGCATCTTTGAAGCCAGGAGCGGCTTCACCAACCTGGCGGGCACCGCGCAGAGCGGACCGATGCATATGAACTACCCGATGGGGGACATGATCGCCGGGCTGTTCGGCGCGTTTGCGATTGCCACTGCGGTGGCAGAGCAGCGCGCCAGGCCCGGCCAGCGCGGCCGCGAGATCGACCTGGCCGCCACCGAGGCGTTGTTCCGCCTGCTGGATCCGCTGGCCATCGAATATGAACAGTTGGGGCATGTGCGCCAGCGCGCCGGCAACCGCACCACCTACGCGGCGCCGTCCAATATGTATCGCACCGCGGACGAGATCTGGGTCACGGTAGTGGCCTCCTCCGACGCCACCTTCCGCCGGCTGGCCGAGGCCATGGGCGCACCGCAACTGGCGCAGGCGCCGGAATACGCCACCAACGCCGGGCGCGTGCGCAATATCGAAGCGCTGGACGGCAGCATTGCCGAATGGTTTGCCGCGCAGCCCTATGCCGCCGTGGCGGCCCGGCTGGAGCAGTGCCAGGTGCCATTCAGCAAGGTATTCAGCATCGCCGATATCGTCGACGACCCGCAGATGGCGGCTCGCCAGGCCATCGTGCGGCTGCCCGATCCGGACCTGGGCTCGGTGCCGGCGCCATGCGTGGTGCCGCGATTCTCGGGCTATGCGCCGCCGTCACCGCGTACCGGGCCGGATGTGGGCGAACACAATGCCGAGGTCTATGGGCGGCTTGGTATCGGGGATGAGGAGCTGGTCCGGCTGCGGGCGGAGGGCGTGGTCTGACACACCGGGCGCGAAGGCTCACTCCCCAGTCATCAGCGCCGAGAAGTCCCCCACGATCTGCCGCAACAGCCGTGCCGCCGGCGGCGACAACACCCGGCCCTGGCGCGACACGGTCTGGATTTCCCCCTGGTAAAGCAGGGGGTTTTTCATTGGCAGCGACACCACGGGCGCCTCGTTAAGCTGGTTCCACAAGGCCAGGCGCGTACACAGGACGTAGCCAAGCCCCGCCGCCGCGAAGTGCCCCAGCGCATTGAATGACGAGGTGGTCAGCAGCGACTGCAGGCGCACGCCCTCGCTGATCTCTGCGGCCTCGATGTGCTGGCGCACGCCGAAGGTCCGGTGCAGGGTGGCGCCGGGGTAGGGCAGCAGGTCCTGCAGGTCCAGCGGCCGGCCCAGCTGCGCCAGCGGGTGCGAGGCCAGCACCTGGGTCTGGATCGGCATCGGATGGGCGTGGTGGCAGCGCAGCCGCGCGTCCTTGGGGGGCTGGAACACCAGCCCGATATGGGCGCTGCCATCGACAATGCGCTGCACGATCTCGTCGGTGCTGCCCACCGACAGGTCCACCGTGATGCCCGGGTGGGCCAGCATGAAGGTGCGCAGGCTATGGCGCATCAGCCATTCGACGAAACCTTCGCCCGCCACGATGTCGATATGGCCGCGCGCCACCTTCTGGATGCTGTCGAGTTCGGCCAGCAACTGCTGCTTCTGGTTGTTCTGGTTGCGCACGTAGGCGGCCAGCAGATCGCCCGCCTCGGTGGCAACCACGCCGCGGCCGTGCCGCTCCAGCAGGCGCGTGCCGCAGTCTTTCTCCAGCACGGCGATGGCCCGGCTGACGGCTGAGGGGTCCATGTCGAGGACTTCGGCGGCGCCGCGGACCGAGCCGCTGTCGAGCACCTGCATGAAGTAACGCACGCGCCGCGTGTCAAGTTTGTCGTCCATCGAAAGCACGTGTCACTCCGGTTGAGCGTTGCATTGAATGCAACAAGTTTCCCATATCACGATCATTGATGAAACGCTCAAGCGCCGGAATACTAGCCCGATCCTTCGGTAAGCGGTCAAGATCGAACCGGAATGCCGAAGAGAGCACGTTTGTGCGACATAAGCAGCCTTCCCGCGGAGACACCCGATGACCAACCCCATTGCCCAGCCGGCGCTTGCGTCCGCTTCCCCGATTGCCGCCGTCACCGGCAGTGGCAAGGTACGACTGGCCGTTGTCACGCTGGTCGTGGTGGCGATTGCCGAAACCATTGGCGCGGTGCAGTTCAAGCTGGGGCCCGGCAAGGTCGTGCTGATGCCGATGCTGTGGGCGCTGCTGATGGCCGCGGCGTGGGGCATCGCGGCCCGGAACGTGCCGCGCGCGGTGCGCATCGACGCGCCGCTGCAATCGCTTGCCACCGGGCTGCTCAATGCCGGGCTGCTGCTGTTCGTGGTGAAGCTCGGCCTGACCGTGGGCGGCGCGCTGCCGCAGCTCAAGGGCGCAGGCTGGGCGCTGTTGTTCCAGGAGTTCGGGCACGCGCTCGGGACACTGGCGCTGGGCCTGCCGCTGGCCTTGCTGCTGGGCATCAAGCGCGAGGCCGTCGGCGCGACCTTCTCGGTCGGGCGCGAGGGCAATATCGTCATCATCGGCGAGAAATACGGCATGGCGTCGCCGGAAGGCCGCGGCGTGCTGGCCGAGTACATCACCGGCACCGTGCTGGGCGCGCTCTTCATCGCGGTGCTGTCGGGGTTTGTCAGCAGCCTGGGCATCTTCGATCCGCGTTCGCTGGCCATGGGTGCCGGCGTGGGCTCGGGCAGCCTGATGGCGGCAGCCGTCGGCGCCATCGTCGCGCAGCACCCCGGGCAGGCTTCCGAGATCATGGCGATTGCCGCGGCGTCGAACCTGCTGACCTCGGTGGCCGGCTTCTACTTCACGCTGTTCCTGTCGCTGCCGCTATGTTCGTGGCTGTACGGCAAGCTGGAGCCGGTACTGGGCCGCTTCTCGCGCCGTGACGCCATGCGCGAGGTGCGGGGCGTCAAGCTCGATGGCGCGCTGGCGCATGGCACCTCGGCGCGGGATGCCGCGCTGGGCTGGTTCCTGGTTGGTGCCGGCGTGCTGATCGGCAACAAGCTGTCATACAACGTGCCGCTGCCGGTATCGCTCAAGGGCATCCTGGTAGCCATTGCCATTGTGGCGGCCTGCGACCTGCTCAAGCGCGTGTTCCCGCGCGTGCCGCTGCTGCTGACGATGTCGGTGGCGGTCACGCTGATCGGCGTGCCGGGGATGTTCCCGTTCTCCGATGCCGTCATCGCCATGACGGAAAAACTCAACTTCATGACCTTCACCACGCCGGTGCTGGCGCTGGCGGGCTTCTCGGTGGCCAAGGACCTGCCGGTGTTCCGGCTGCTCGGCTGGCGCATCGTGGTGGTGTCGCTGACGGCCACGGCCGGCACCTTCCTCGGCGCCACGCTGATTGCCGAGTTCTTCCACTGAATCCCACCCGTAGCAGAGATTACCCATGTACCGCGACCCCGATATTGCCGACGACATCCGCCAGGACATGCTGGCCTGGCGCCGCGACATCCACGCTGTTCCGGAAACCGCATTCGAAGAACACCGCACCGCTGGCATCGTGGCGCAGGCGCTGGGTTTGATGGACATCGAAGTGCAGCGGGGACTGGCGACGACGGGCGTGGTCGGCACGCTGCGCAACGGCGACGGCCCCAGCATCGCGCTGCGCGCGGACCTGGATGCGCTGAACATGCAGGAGCTGGGCAAGGCCGCCCACGCTTCCACCTGCGCGGGCAAGATGCACGCCTGTGGCCACGACGGCCATACCGCCATGCTGCTGGGTGCGGCCGCGCACCTGTCGCGCAACCGCGATGCCTTCCGCGGCACGGTGCATTTCGTGTTCCAGCCCGCCGAAGAGAATGAAGGCGGCGGCCGCGTGATGGTGGAAGAGGGCCTGTTCGACCAGTTCCCGGCCGATGCCGTCTATGGCATGCACAACTTCCCCCAGTTGCCACGCGGCAAGTTCGCCATCCGCGCCGGCACCATGACCGCGTTCCTGGACAACTTCGAGATCGTCATCACCGGCAAGGGCGCGCATGGCGCCCAGCCGCACCACGGCATCGATTCCGTGGTCGTGTCCGCGCACCTGATCACCGCGCTGCAGACCATTGCCAGCCGCCGCACCGATCCCACCGATTCGGTCGTGGTCAGCATCACGCAGATCCACGGCGGCGATACCTGGAACGTGCTGCCTGAGTCGGTGGTGCTGCGCGGCACCATCCGCACGCTGAACCCCGCCGTGCGGGATCGCACGCAGACGGCGATGCGGCAGATCTGCGAGGGCGTGGGCACGACCCACGAGGCGCGGATCGCGATTGACTACCGCCCCGGCTACCCCGGCGTGGTCAACACCCCCGGCGAGACCGACGCCGCCATTGCCGCCGCCGCGCAACTGGTGGGCGCCGACAACGTGAAGACCGATATCAAGCCGGCAATGGGATCGGAGGACTTCGCCTTCATGCTGGAAAAGCGCCCCGGCGCTTATATCGGCATCGGCGCCGGCGAGAGCGCGGAAGACCCGCCCCTGCACAATCCCTACTATGACTTCAACGACAGGATCCTGCCGCTGGGCGCGGCGTATTGGGTGGCGCTGGTCGCGCAGCAATTGCCGGCCAGATGATCCGCGCCCGTCAGGACCTGCGGGCCGCTTGCGCGAACACGTTCAGGAAGCCCGGCGCGGGCTGCGCGCCGGTGTGCGCTTCGATGGCGGCAGCCAGCACCGGCGCCGGCAGCCAGGGATAGGGCAGCGCCGCCTGCAGGGCCGCCAGCGTGACCGCGCCGGGATCGGCGATCGTGTCCATCCGTTCGATATGGATATGCAGGCTGGCGATACGGTACGTGCCGTCATCGCCGGCGGCAAAGCCCCAGCGGTAATGGCCCTTGCCGACGCGCAAGGCGCTGGCCGCGGTTTCCCGCATCACCACCAGCCAGGGGATCGTCATGGCGTTGCCGTCCAGCGCGGCCGCAACGTCGCCGATGTAGTAGGTCCGGCAGCGGTCGAACGTCTTCGCAAACTCGCTGACCAGCGTCGAGGCAATGGCATCCGCGCCTTCGGCCTTGGGCGGAAAGCTGATGGAGTCGGTATCGATCGAGAAGGTCAGCGACGCATCCGGAGCGAAGGCTTCGTGGATCAGCGCCGGGCGGTTGTTGTCCTTGGCCTCGACGTATTGGGCCAGCCGGGCTTTGGCGGTGGCGAGCGGGATTGTGTTCATGCTGGACTCGGGGGTATGGGTTGAAAGGCGGGGCGGCCAGGGTGTTGCGGCGAGTTTGTTAGAATTTGGCACAAAGCTTGTATCAAAAGCTAAGTGGACATACCGCCGATGGCAACGACTCCTGCAAATAAGAACCTGACCGTAACGCATCCGGCGTGCCTGGTCGACGGCTCGGACCGTGAATTCCGGCACCTGGTGAATGGCCTGCTGCCGTTTGCCGCGCGCCTGCTGTCCGTGCGCGACGGCTTTGGCAGCCTGATCGGCCTGACGGGGGTCCAGTATTCGCTGATCCGCTCGATCCTGCACCTGTCGCAGCAAGGCGAGGTGACGGTCAACCAGCTCGCCGACCATCTGCACCTGAGCGGCCCGTTCATCACCATCGAGACCGGCAAGCTCAAGAAGCTGGGGCTGATCGACAAGAAGGCCCATCCCGAAGACAAGCGCAAGATGCGTCTGACCATCACCGCCGCCGGGACCCGTCTGCTCAATGAACTGCTGCCGGTGCAGCAGCAGATCAACGACGTATTGTTCGACGGCGTTTCCCGCACCGAATTCAAGGTGCTGTGCTCGGTGGTCGACCGGCTGGTCGCCAACGGCGATCGCGCCGCGCTGGATCTCGAACACCTGCAGGCGCGCCGGCAGAAAGGCTAGTGCGCGGCCCACTGCACCGTGCCGACATCGATGCCCTCCTGGTGCATCTCCCATAGCGGGCTCAGTTCACGCAGGCGGGTAACGGTCTCGCTGACCTGCCGGATGACCTCGTCCACCTCTGCCTCGGTGGTGTAGCGCCCAAGCGTAAAGCGGATCGAGCTATGTGCCAGCTCGTCGCTGCGGCCCAGCGCCCGCAGCACGAACGAGGGCTCCAGTGAAGCCGAGGTGCAGGCCGAGCCCGACGACACCGCCACGTCCTTGATGCCCATGATCAGGGACTCGCCTTCGACATAGTTGAAGCTGATGTTCAGGTTGTGCGGGATACGGTGCGCCAGGCTGCCGTTGACGTAGACCTCGTCCAGCCGCGACAGCCCCGCCAGCAACCGGTCGCGCAACGCGCCCACGCGGCGCGCTTCCTCCGCAAGTTCCAGCTTTGCCAGCCTGAAGGCTTCGCCCATGCCCACGATCTGGTGCGTTGGCAGGGTGCCTGAGCGCATGCCGCGCTCATGCCCGCCGCCGTGGACCTGCGCTTCGATGCGGATACGCGGCTTGCGCCGCACGTAGAGCGCGCCGATGCCTTTCGGGCCATAGACCTTGTGCGCCGTCACGGTGAGCAGGTCGATCTTCAGGGTATCCAGGTCGATGGCGATCTTGCCGGCGGCCTGCACCGCATCGCAATGGAACACCACCCCCGCTGCGCGGCAGAGCTCGCCGATCTGCGCGACCGGGTGGATCACGCCGATCTCATTGTTGACCATCATCACCGACACCAGGATGGTGTCCGGCCGCATGGCCGCGCGCAGCGCGTCAAGGTCGACCAGGCCGTCGGTGCCGACGTCGAGATAGGTCACCTCAAAGCCCTGCCGCTCCAGTTCGCGGCAGGTATCGAGCACCGCCTTGTGCTCGGTCTTGACCGTGATGATGTGGTTGCCCTTGCCGCGATAGAAATGCGCCGCGCCCTTGATCGCCAGGTTGTTGCCCTCGGTCGCGCCGGAGGTCCAGATGATCTCGCGCGGGTCCGCATTCAGCAGCGCCGCCACATGCGCGCGCGCGGTCTCGACCGCCTCTTCCGCCTGCCAGCCGTAGTAGTGGCTGCGCGATGCGGGGTTGCCGAACTGCTGGTGCAGGTAGGGAACCATCTTCTCGACGACCCGGGTGTCGACCGGTGTCGTCGCGCTGTAGTCCATGTAGATCGGAAGGGTGTTCGGCTCGGATTGCATGGCGCTCATTCCTGGAGGCGGATGTGGGGACGACCGTGGGCAAAGCGTACCCGCTGGTCAAGGAAAGTGGGGCCGAGTCTAGCACCGGGTAGCGGCCGTTCGCGGCAGCGCCATGCTGCCGGTAGGGTTGCTTGACGCGCGGACAGCTGCAGTTCAGGCCGCGTGGCGCCACCTGTCCGCTAGCCGGAAAAACTTGTCCAGCAACGGTTTCCGGATTTCATTGAGTCGCCTCGGGAGCTGTCCGGCTCCGCACTCTAGGGTTTCCACCAACTTGAATGCCGTTGTTTTATAGCATTCAATAAAACCTAAGTTACAAAGGTAAATAAACAAAATAACAGGTTTGGTGACAACACTTGCGTAGGAGTCGTGATGGCTGAGTCATCTGTCGATCAGGGCGTCAATGTGGACGCCGAAGCGCAGCGCCGCTTCAGAAATGCGTTGGCGATGTTTGCAACAGGCGTCGCCGTGATTACCGCGCCGCGCGAAGAAGGGCTGCCGGTCGGCATCACGGTGGCGTCGTTCAACTCGGTATCGCTGGACCCGCCGCTGGTGCTGTTCTCGGTGGACCGCCGCTGCCTGAGCCTGGGCGACCTGCGCAGCGCGCGGCGCTATGCCGTCAACGTGCTGGGCGAGGCGCAGCAGGATATCTCGAACCGCTTCGCCAGGGCCAATTCCGGCAAGTGGGAAGGCATCGGTTTCAGCAAGCGCAACGAGGACAGCCACGTGCTGCTGCCGGACGCGCTGGCCACCTTCGAGTGCGAGCCCTATGCCATGCACGACGGCGGCGACCACGTGATCTTTATCGGGCGGGTGGTCCGTCACCAGGCCCGCCAGGACGGCCGGCCCCTCATCTTCTTTGGCGGCAAGTACCGGGCACTGGAAGACAGCCCGGCCGCCGCCTGAATCCACAAGAACAGACAGTCAGCACAGGAGAACGACATGATCAAGACCGGTAACCAGCACATCGCCATGCTGCGCGATGGCCGCGAGGTGTACCTGGACGGCAAGCGGGTGACAGATGTCACCAGCCACCCGGCCTTCCGCAATTCGATCCGCAGCTACGCCAACCTCTACGACTTCCAGGCGCAGCCGGGCAATATCGACAAGATGACCTTCCAGCCGGCGGGCACCGACCGGCGCGTCAGCCGGATCTGGGAGCTGCCGGCCAGCTACAACGAACTGGTCGAACGCCGCCAGATGCTGGAAGCCTGGACCGAACTGCACTACGGCTTCATGGGCCGCTCGCCCGACCACGTGGCTTCCTGCATCTCGGGCATGTACATGGGCATCGATGTCTTCGAGCAGGCCGATCCGGCACGTGCCGGCGCGCTGCGCGACTACTACCGCTATGCCCGCGACAACGACCTGTTCCTCACCTATGTGATCGTCAACCCGCAGGCCAACCAGTCCAAGTCCGCGCACGAGCAGGAAGACAAGTACCTGGCGGTGGGCATCGTCGACCAGGACGCGGAGGGCATCACCGTGCGCGGCGCCAAGATGCTGGCGACCAGCGGCATCATGGCCAACGAGGTCTTCTGCAGCTGCATCCAGCCGCTGCGCGAGGGCGACGAGATGTATGCGCTGTCCTTCGCGGTGCCGATGAACACCAAGGGCCTGAAGGTGATGTCGCGCAAGTCGTATGAAGCCAATGCCACCTCGGTGTTCGACAACCCGCTGGCCAGCCGCTTTGACGAGAACGACGCGGTGCTCTATTTCGACGACGTCAAGGTGCCGTGGGAGCGCATCTTCGTCGCGGGCGACGTGGGCTTGTGCGCCAGGCAATTCCACGCCACGCCGGCGCACGTCTACCAGAACTACCAGTGCCAGGTGCGGCTGATGGTGAAGCTGCGTTTCCTGGTGGGCCTGGCGCACCGCATCACCGAGATCAACGGCACCAACAGCTTCCCGCAGGTCAGGGAAATGCTGGGCCAGCTCGCCGCCGAAGCAGGCATGGTCGAGGCCTGGGTCTACGGCATGGAGGCCAAGGGCCAGGTCGGCAAGCATGGCTACTTCGTGCCGGACCGCAGCATGCTGTACGGCTCGCAGGTGGTGACCCAGCAGCTCTACGGCAAGGTGCTGGCCACGCTGCGCGAGCTGGCCGGCGGCGGCATGATCATGCTGCCGTCGAGCATCGAGGATTTCGCCAATCCGTCGCTCGCCGGGATCATCGCCAAGACGCAGAAGTCGCCGGTGTGCAGCCCGGAAGAGCGCGTCAAGTTCTTCAAGCTCGCCTGGGACGCGGTCGGCTCCGAGTTTGCGTCGCGCCACAACCAGTACGAGATGTTCTATGCCGGCGCCACCTTTGTCACCAAGGGGCATGCCTATCGCACCTACGACTGGCAGAACGCATCCGGCCTGGTCGACAACATGCTCGGCAGCTATTCCCTTGAAAGCGAACTGGCCAAGCTGCCGCAGGCCGCCTGACTTTCCGCACCTTTCCCAATTCCCGCATCGAACACTGAGATCGACATGGCAATCACCAAACTTCACGACGAGTTCCACCCCCTGGACCTGGAGTCCGGCTGGGAGGTCCCCCACGGCTATCCGTCGGGTATCCAGCAGAAGATCCTGTCCGGCTCGCTGGACGAGAACGGCCGCAGCGGCAGCCGTACGCGCCTGCTGCGTTTCCAGCCCGGCGTGTTCACCACCTCGCCCTTCGTGCATGAGTACTGGGAAGAGGTCTACCTGCTCAGCGGCGACCTGACCGTCGGCAACGACGCCAATGGCAAGGGCGGCGAGGCCTTCGTCCCCAACACCTACGCCTGCCGCCCGCCCGGCGCCTTCCATGGCCCGTTCAAGTCAGACGGCGGCTGCATGCTGCTGGAGATCCACTACTACGACCCGGCCTGATCATGGAAGCGACTATCGCAACCGCGCAGCGCCAGCTTGCCGCGGGCAGCGCCAACGCGCTGTCCCTGCTGGCGTCATGCGTCGAACGTATCTGCAATCCAGGCGGCGAGGGCGCGCGCGTATTCCCGCATGGCGTGAGCATGGCGGCGCGCAAGCAGGCCCAGGCCAGCGACATGCTGCGCGAGCAGGGCGTGGCCGGCCCGCTGGCGGGCGTGCCGGTGTCCGTGAAGGACCTGTTCGACGTGCAGGGCGACGTGACTCGCGCCGGCGCACGTGTGCTGCCGGAGCGTGCGGCCAGTGCCGACGCGCCGGTCATTGCGCGCTTGCGTGCGGCGGGGGCGGTGTTTGTCGGGCGTACCAATATGACCGAGTTCGCCTACTCGGGCGTCGGCATCAATCCGCACTACGGCACGCCACGCAATCCCTACGACCGGCAGGCGGGCCGCATTCCCGGTGGCTCGTCGTCGGGGGCTGCGGTGTCGGTGACCGACGGCATGGCCCTGGCCGCGATCGGCTCCGACACCGGCGGTTCGTGCCGGATCCCGGCCGCGTTGTGCGGCATCGCCGGCTTCAAGCCCACGGCGCGGCGCGTGCCGCTGCAGGGCACGGTGCCGTTGTCGCCCAGCTATGACTCGGTGGGCTGCCTGGCCAACACTGTGGCGTGCTGCGCCGCAGTTGATGCCGTGATGGCGGGCGAGGTGCCGCCCGCGGGGCCGGCGCCGCTGGCAGGGCTACGCCTGGCGGTGCCCACCGGCCTGGTGCTGGAAGGCATGTCGGACGAGGTGGCCGAGGTCTTCAGCCGCACGCTGCGCCGGCTGTCCGCGGCGGGCGCGCTGCTGCAGGACGTGAGCTTCGACAGCTGGGACCAGCTGGCCGGCATCGGCGCGAACGGCGGCCTGGTCGCAGCGGAAGCCAGTGCCTGGCACGGCAGCCTGCTGGCTGAGCAGGCCGATCGATATGACCCGCGCGTGCTGTCGCGCATCCGGCTGGCTGACGGGCAGCGTGCCGCCGACTACCTGCGCATGCTGCAGCGCCGGGGCGAGCTGTGCCGGCAGGCCGATGCCGAGCTGGCGGGATTCGATGCCGTGGTCCTGCCCACCGTGCCGGTCGTGGCGCCGCGCATCGCGGACCTGGACGACGACGAAGCCTTCTTCAGCACCAACCGGCTGCTGCTGCGCAACCCGGCCATCGCCAACATGCTCGACCTGTGCGCGCTGTCGGTCCCGTGCCATCGCCCGGGCGACGCACCGGTGGGGCTGATGCTGTTCGGGCGCCACCTGTCCGACCGCAGGCTGCTGGCCATCGGCATGGGCATCGAGGGGGCATTGCGGCACGAGCGGGGTTGAGCCCCCGCAGCAGTACAGAAGTACCCATAACTACAGTGGAGACAACAATGCCTGATATCCGTACCGGCGCCGCCGTACTGGCCTGCGCCACCCTGTTCGCGGCGACTGCTTCTGCAGCCGACCCGGCTCCCATCAGCGACGGCGTGGTCAAGATCGGTGTGCTGACCGACATGTCGTCGATCTTTTCCGATATCGGCGGCAAGGGCTCGGTGGTGGCCGCGCAGATGGCCGTGGACGATTTCGGCGGCAAGGTGCTGGGCGCCCCCATCCAGGTGGTCAGCGCCGACCACCAGAACAAGACCGACGTCGCCGCCACGCTGGCGCGCGGCTGGTTCGACAACCAGAAGGTCGACGTGATCCAGGACGCCCTGCCGTCCTCGGTCGCGCTGGCGGTATCCAACCTGGGCAAGCTCAAGCACAAGATCGTCATCGCCAGCGGTGCCGGCACCACGCGCCTGAGCAATGAAGACTGCTCGCCCTACACCATCCAGTATTCGTACGACACCTACGCCTTTGCCGCCAACACGGTCAAGGCACTGGCCCGGCGCGGCGACCACAGCTGGTACTTCCTGACGGTCGACTACGCCCTGGGCGCGTCGCTGGAGAAGGACGGCACCGAGGCGCTGTCCAGTGTCGGCGGTACCCTGAAGGGCAAGGCCAGGCATCCGATCAACTCCGCCGACCTGTCGTCCTACCTGCTGCAGGGACAGTCCTCGGGCGCGAAGGTGATCGGCCTGGCCAACGCGGGCGCCGACACGGTCAATGCGATCAAGACCGCCGCGGACTTCGGCATCAACACCGCGGGCAAGCAGAAGCTGGCCGGGCTGCACATGTTTATCAGCGATATCCACAGCCTGGGGCTGCAAGCCGCGCAGGGCATGACGCTGACCACATCGTTCTACTGGGATCGCGACGACGCCACGCGCGCCTGGTCGCAACGCTTCTTCGACAAGACCGGGCGCATGCCGACCCTGGTGCATGCCGGCGTGTATTCGTCGACCACGCATTACCTGAAGGCGATCCAGGCCGCGCGAACCGACGACAGCGATGCCGTGCTGGCCCGCATGCGCGAGACCCCGGTCAATGACTTCTTTGCGAAGAACGGCACGATCCGCGCCGACGGCCTGATGGTGCACGACATGTACCTGGTCGAAGTGAAGCGGCCGCAGGAGTCCAAGCGCCCTTGGGACTACTACAAGATCAAGAGCGTGATTCCCGCGAGCGAAGCGTTCCGCCCGCTCAGCGCAAGCACTTGCCCGCTGGTCAGGAAGTAAGCCCACATCCCTCATCGAGGCCGGCATTCCAGCCGGCACTCCACCCCATTGCAGAGAGCAACCGATCATGCAGACCCTTACCTTTGAACTCGACAGCTGCCAGGGCAAGTCGCAGCGCACCGTCACCATCCATCAGCTCATCGTGGCGGGATGGACCGGGCGCGACGTCGAAGCCATGGAAGCCCATATCCGCGAACTGGAGGAGTTGGGCGTGAAGCGCCCGCCCTATACGCCGGTGTTCTATCGCGTCGCTGCGCAACGCCTGGGGCCGGCCCCGGAGATCCAGGTCAGTGGCGAGGCCAGCAGCGGGGAAGCCGAGTTCCTGCTGGTCCGGGACGGCGATGAAATCCTGGTGGGCATTGCCTCGGACCATACCGACCGCGAAGCCGAGACCTACGGCATCACCGTGTCCAAGCAGATGTGCGAGAAGCCCTGCGCCCCGGCCTTGTGGCGCCTTGCCGAGGTGGAAGGCCACTGGGACCGGCTGATGCTGCGCTCCTACGCCACCATCGACGGCGAGCGCGTGCTGTACCAGGAAGGTCCGGTGACCGCCATGCGCTCTCCTGCGGACCTGCTGCAGCGCTTCAGCGGCCATGGCGGCGACTTTGGCGAAGGCTCGGCCATGCTGTGCGGCACGCTGCCCGCGATCGGCGGCATCCGCCCGGCCGAGCGCTTCGAGATCGAGCTGGAAGACCCGGTGCTGGGGCGCATGCTGCGCCACGCCTACGCGGTCGCGGCGCTGCCCGTGGCGGGCTAAGCATGCCGCGCGATTCCAACCGAAACGGCAGCGCCACGGAGTCAAGGCCATGCACCACGACCTGATACTAGAGACCCGCAACCTCGGCAAGGCCTTCCGCGGCTTTACCGCGGTGAGCGATGTCAACCTGCAAGTCCGCCGCGGGTCGATCCATGCATTGATCGGCCCCAACGGCGCAGGCAAGACGACTTGCTTCAACCTGCTCACCAAGTTCCTGGAGCCGACCACCGGCACCATTCTTTTCAACGGCATCGACATCACCCGCGAAAAACCCGCGCAAATCGCGCGGCGGGGCATGATCCGCTCGTTCCAGATCTCGGCGGTGTTCCCGCACCTGACGGTGATGGAGAACGTGCGCATCGGGCTGCAGCGGCAGCTGGGCACGGCCTACCAGTTCTGGCGCAGCGAGCGCTCGCTCGATGTGCTCAACGACCGCGCCATGGAGCTGCTCGAGCAGGTCGGTCTGACCGAGTTCGCGCAAACGCTGACGGTGAACCTGCCGTACGGGCGCAAGCGCGCGCTGGAGATCGCCACCACGCTGGCGATGGAGCCCGAGCTGATGCTGCTCGATGAACCCACCCAGGGCATGGGCCACGAGGACGTGGACCGCGTCACGCAGCTGATCAAGAAGGTCTCGGCGGGCCGCACCATCCTGATGGTGGAGCACAACATGAGCGTGGTCTCGTCGATCGCGGACAAGATCACGGTGCTGCAGCGTGGCGCGATCCTGGCCGAAGGCCCGTATGCGGAAGTGTCCAGGGACCCGCGCGTGATGGAGGCCTACATGGGCACCGCCGACGCGGAACTGCAGGGCGCGCACTGAGAGGGCCGGGGAACGATATGACGACATCCAACACACCCGCGCTCGAGATCAAGGGCCTGCACGCCTGGTACGGCGAATCGCACATCCTTCACGGCGTGGACCTGACCGTGAACCACGGCGAAGTGGTCACGCTGCTGGGCCGCAACGGCGCTGGCCGCACCACCACGCTGCGCGCGATCATGGGACTGACCGGCGCGCGCAAGGGCTCGATCAAGGTCAATGGCTACGAGACCATCAGCCTGCCCACGCACAAGATCGCGCACTACGGCATTGGCTATTGCCCCGAAGAGCGGGCGATCTTCTCCAGCCTCTCATGCGAAGAGAACCTGACGCTGCCGCCGGTGCTGAAAGGCGCCGACACCAGCAAGGGCATGAGCGAATCCGATATCTACGAGATGTTCCCGAACCTGAAGGAGCGCCGCCAGAGCCAGGGCACGCGTCTTTCCGGCGGCGAGCAGCAGATGCTGGCGGTCGGGCGCATCCTGCGCACCGGCGCCAACCTGCTGCTGCTCGATGAAATCTCGGAAGGGTTGGCACCGGTGATCGTGCAGGCGCTTGCGCGCATGATCCTGATGCTCAAGCAGAAGGGGTACACGGTGGTGATGGTGGAGCAGAACTTCCGCTTTGCCGCGCCGCTGGCGGACCGCTTCTATGTGATGGAGCACGGCAGCATCGTCGAGCGCTTCGCGGCCAGTGAGCTGCAGGCCAGGATGCCGGTGCTGCATGAACTGCTGGGCGTATAAGGAGCGACTCATGAATCTGTTTGAAATCCCGCTCCCGGCGCTGCTGTCGCAGTTGTTGCTCGGGCTCGTCAACGGCGCCTTCTACGCCATGCTGAGCCTGGGGCTGGCGGTCATCTTCGGGCTGCTGAATGTCATCAACTTTGCGCACGGCGCGCTCTTCATGCTGGGTGCGGTGCTGGCGTGGGCCGGCATGGCCTATGCCGGCCTCAGCTACTGGGTGATGCTGCTGTTGTCGCCGCTGGCGGTTGCCGCGCTGGGCGTGGGGATCGAGAAGACCATGCTGCGCTGGATCTACAAGCTCGACCATATCTACGGCCTGCTGCTGACGCTAGGCATCACGCTGGTGATCGAAGGCATCTTCCGCTCGGTCTATGGCGTGTCCGGGCTGCCCTATGCACCGCCCGAGGCGCTGCAGGGCGCCTCCGACCTCGGCTTCATGCGCTTGCCCAACTACCGCGTGTGGGTGGTCGGGGCATCGCTGGCGGTCTGCCTGTCGACGTGGTACGTGATCGAGAAGACCAGGCTGGGCGCCTACCTGCGCGCCGGCACCGAGAACGCCAAGGTGGTCGAGGCGTTCGGCGTCAACGTGCCGCGGATGGTGACGCTGACCTATGGCTTCGGCGTGGCGCTGGCCGCGTTTGCCGGGGTGCTGGCGGCGCCCGTCATGCAGGTATCGCCGCTGATGGGGCAGAACCTGATCATCGTCGTGTTCGCGGTAGTGGTGATCGGCGGCATGGGCTCGATCATGGGCGCGATCCTGACCGGCCTGGGGCTGGGCGTGATCGAGGGGCTGGCCAAGGTGTTGTACCCGGAAGCATCTTCCACTGTTGTCTTCGTCATCATGGTGGTGGTGCTGTTGTTGCGCCCGGCAGGGCTGTTCGGAAAGGAGAAGTGATGAGCGGACAATCTATCGCCGCAATCGGCATGCGGCAGCAGCAGGCGGCGGGGCGCCTGCCAAAGCAGGTGATGTACGGCGTGGTGCTGGCGTGCCTGCTGGCCGCGCCGCTGGCCGGTGCGTATCCGGTGTTCGTGCTCAAGGTGATGTGCTTTGCGCTGTTTGCGTGTGCCTTCAACCTGCTGATCGGCTATACCGGGCTGCTGTCGTTCGGCCATGCGGCCTTCTTCGGCGGCGCTGGCTACGCCGCCGGCCATGCCATGAAGGTCTGGGGCGTGACCCCGGAAATCGGCCTGATCCTGGGTACCGGTGCGGGCGCTCTGATCGGCTACGTGGTGGGCTCGCTGGCCATCCGCCGACAGGGCATCTACTTCTCGATGATCACGCTGGCGCTGGCGCAGATGCTGTTCTTTATCTGCCTGCAGGCGCCGTTCACCGGCGGCGAGGACGGCCTGCAGGGCATCCCGCGCGGCAAGCTGTTCGGGGTGCTGCCGCTGTCGGACGATCTGACGCTGTACTACGTGGCGCTGGCGATCATCGTGGCCGCCTTTGCGCTGATGGTGCGCACGGTGCATTCGCCGTTCGGCCAGATCCTGAAGGCGATCAAGGAGAACGAGCCGCGCGCGGTGTCGCTGGGCTATGACGTCGACCGCTTCAAGCTCACGGCCTTCGTGCTGTCGGCGGCGCTGTCGGGGCTGGCCGGCTCGATCAAGGCGCTGGTGCTGGGCTTCGAGACGCTGACCGACGTGCACTGGTCGATGTCCGGCATGGTGATCCTGATGACCCTGCTGGGGGGGCTCGGCACACTCACCGGCCCGATCGTCGGCGCGTTTGTTGTGATCGCGCTGGAGAACAAGCTGGGCGAACTGGGCAGCTACCTTGCGGCGGTGACGGACATCGACTGGTTCAACGGGCTCGGTGAATCGGTGTCGATGGTGACGGGCATCATCTTCATCGTATGTGTGCTGACCTTCCGCAAGGGGATTGTGGCGAGTTTGGGGCGCGGACCCGGATGAGGTGAAAGCCGTCCAAGGAGTTTCTCCTCTCTCGCGCTTGCGGGAGAGGGGCCGGGGAGAGGGTATCCCTCACGCAATGCGGCCTACAAGATGGGGCTGGGAGCCCACACGCGGCTCGCGCAGGCGATCGGGGAGCTGGTAGTGCGGGCGCAGGCCGAGCGTGCGGCTGCCGCACCGAGCGCCCCACAGCCAGGAGGCCGGTCGCGGTCGTCCCGCGAACAATAGGCTTCAAACCGCCCGGCCGTCATGCAAAGCCTTTGAAAAATCATCCCCAAATTTAGGCCATGTCTGATTGATCCCCACTGCCGATTTCGGCTCAATGGTATTCGGCAAACCAGCCGTTTCCAACCGAGGATCAATGATGCAAGACAGGAAAACCAAGAAGATTTACGTTGCAGCATTCGAAGGTGCGAAGACCGCCAACGGCGGTGAAGTCGTGACGGGTTCCGGCAATCAAAGCTACGATGGCCGTCGCATCGTCCGGGTTGGCGACGTGGCGACCTACCAGGATGGCAGTACGGCGGTGATTATGGCGGGCGCAGGCAAGGCGTGCGAGTCAGCAGGCGTGCCGGTGGCCCTCATCGGCAGCCCCCTGAGCAATGGGGACACCATTGTGTTCAGTCCCGTGACGGCGCTGGAATTCCACGAATCGGCAGACAAGTCTATCCTTGGCCTGCTCGATCCCGCCTACTATTCCGTGCGCGCCTAAGAGGCCGTCATGCCGGATATTCGCTACGCACTCCGGAACGGAGACAAGACAAGCTCGGGCGGCATACTCTTCGCCACGGGCCGCAGCATATTCCATCATGACCTGATAGTCGGTGTCGAAGGCGACCATGCAACCTGCCCCCGCCTGCAAGGTGGGCGGGCCGGTGATGAATGACTGTTATCCGGCCGTCGATGTAGATGGCAAACAGATGTTGGTGACTGGTGCGCGAGTCAATTGCAAGTGCCCGACTCACCCGGTTGTCATCCACTCGCGGATGGATTTCATTATTGAGGTGAACCGGGGAGGCCGCAATGCGCCGCCGCCGCCATCGTCCGCGTCCTTGGCCTCTTCGAACCTGACTTCGCCCGCGACAGGTGACTACGACGAGCAAGTCCGAGTCCGAGCGGGTAATACACCCTTGGAAGGCTACCCCTACTTCATCGCGACGCCCGACGGGCGGGCATTCTCCGGGTGTATAGACGAAAGCCGCAAGTTACCTCGCATATATACAAAGAACCTCAACGAGTACGCAATTTATTGGGGCGATGACGCTCTAGCAAAACAGACAGAGGTATGAGGTATGCCCAATAAGAAAACGATCGTGACAACAAACGCGACACCGAACTCCATTAAGGAAGTGCAGCTTAAGGTGGTAACGTTTCAGGAACTCTGGGAAAATTATCCGTCGGGTAATCCATACGACAATCCGGCCTATTCCGATCAGTGCACGATCCGTATGAGTGTTACTCTTCATCGAGTCGGCATCGAGATGAAGTCCTTTTCATCGAAGCTTGTGAAGCCGCTGTCGGGGCAGCCGAGTATCGGGCGTATTATTCTTCCCGCAGACGGGAAGGTCACTGCCACGCGAGCAAACGAACTCGGGGAATGGTTGAAGTTGCAACCTTTTGCCGGACTAGGGAAGGCGGAGAATATTACAGGGTGGGACTGGGT